>NZ_JBUPWE010000016.1:0-217117 GCF_055502615.1 Pseudoduganella sp. jia 9
TGGCCGGACCTTCCGCAGGATGACGGCTCTCATCCCGGCTGCATGGCGGACGCACATAGTCACTGGAAGAGTGACCAGGACCGCAGCCGCATCCCGGTCAATACCTCATTGCGCAAGAATATCGATGTCGTCTGCCGAATCCTCCGCGCGAACATGGTGGACAACCGGGTCAGCGGCCAGATACCCCTCCAGGCCCGCCATGAATGCCTGGTGGTCGCTGCTCGGTTCGAATCCCTGCGTATGGTCCTCGAGCGTTTGCCATCGCACGATGAGGTTGAAATGCGATGGCGTCTCGATCCCTTGCATCAGCCGATGGCCTCGATAACCCTTCGCGCGCGACAGCAGATGAACGACCTCGTCGAACGCGCGTTTGAAGGAATCGATCCGATCGGGTTTGACCGGTAGCGCAGCAATTTCGTAAATCATGATGTGCTCCTTCGACAGTGCTTATGCGTTGACCAGCGGAGTGCTCGAATCCGCTGCCGGGACCACCTCGATGGCGACCTTTCCACGCAAGCCGTTATCCCGGCTTTCCAGGCGGGCATGCGCGCGTGGAATGTCGGCCAGCGAATAGACAGCGCCGACGTGGGGACGCAGTTGGCCACGTTCCACCAGGGCGCTCAGTTCGTCGAGCTTGCCGCGATTCTGCCGTGTGAAGACGAAGTGATAACTCGCGTTCTTGCCCCAGGCCTGGATCAGGTTTTGCGGCTTCGCGGTATCGACGATGGAAACCACCCGGCCGAGCTGGGCAAGCGCGTCAGGACTGCGGGCGAGGGTATCTCCACCGATCGTGTCGAAGACCACGTCGACGCCCCGGCCGGCGGTTTCACGCATGACGACGTCGACGTAATCTTCATTCGCGTAGTCGATGACGACATCGGCGCCCAGGCTGCGCACGAAGTCGGCCTGGTCGGCACGGGCGGTCGTGAAGACCCTTGCACCGATGGCCTTGGCCACCTGGATCGCCACATGGCCCACGCCACCCGCGCCGCCATGCACGAGGATGCTTTCGCCGACGCGCAGCTGCGCACGCACGACCAGCGCTTCCCATGCCGTTCCGCCGACCAGGGTCAGGCTTGCCGCTTCCACATGGCTGAGCGAAGCAGGCTTCTTCCCGATGATGTTTTCCGCTGCGACGTGGTACTCCGCATAGCTTCCCGGACCATCGAAAATCTGTGGCGTGTACCAGACCTCGTCGCCCGGAACAAATGCCGTCACTCCTGCGCCGATTTCCTCGACCACACCCGAAACGTCGTGTCCGGTAATCGCCGGAAGGGGAACGTGGTCCTGGTAGTCGCCGCGGCGCACCTGGTAATCCAGCGGATTGATGGAAGTGGCGTGGACCCGGACGAGAACCTGTCCTGCTCCGGGAACCGGCCTGGGCACGTCGCGAAGTTCGAATGCATCCGGGCCGCCAAAACTGGTAAGTGTCATCGCTTTCATTGTCGTCCTCATTTCGTCAAAAAGGGATATCGGGAAATTCCGATGTATACAAGCAAAAAAATTTACAGGTCTTTGCCGATGCGTTCGGCCAGGGCACTGATGGCTTCTTCGTTACGCTTGTAGTAGGTCCACTGACCGATGCGCCGTACTTCAATCAAGCCAGCTCTTTGCAGAGTTGCGAGATAGTCAGAGACTGTCGACTGCGACAATCCAACACCCTCCTGGATACTGCTCACGCAGACACCGACCGTATGAACGTCCCCTTCGTCCTGCGGGGGGAAGCCGTTCACGGGATCCTTCAACCGTCTCAGGATGTCGAGGCGGGTACGGTTGGAGAGGGCCTTGAATATTTCGAGTAAGTCCATGCGTTGGAGTATATCGAGATTTCGCGATATGTCAAGCTATTGTGCAGGCCTTGGTGAAAGAAAGTTTGCTGCTCAGGGAATCACGAGAGGGAGCTTCCTTCAGGCATGAGGCAAGCCTGGTCGGCATAGCGGGAGCTGACCGGGAGACTTCCGCTCAAGTTGCAGGTTTGGCGTCGGCGTGCATCCTGGCAGGAACGCCATTGCAGGCATCTTCCGCAACAGCGATAATCTCAGCGATCTTGCTGTAGCCGTAGAGTTCAGCCATTGCGCGCGGAGTGAGGCCGGCATGGGATCGCAAATCGAGCCGGGCGCCAGCCTGCACCAACGCACGCGCCGCCTCCAGATGGCCATGCCACACGGCGTCATGCAAGGCAGTCATGCCGTTGTACTGTCCTTGTGCATCGATGTCGACCCTGGCGGACTTCCCGTGAGAAGGCGCCAGCGCGCGGAGCACGTCGGCGCGCCCAAAATAGGCAGCCTCATGGGCGGGAGTCGCTTTCATCGGCCCATTGACCAGGCTTGCATCGGCGCCCAGCTGGAGCAGGTCGCGCACAATCCCCACATGCCCCATGCGCGCAGCCATGCCGAGTGGCGTGCAATCCTCGTCCGGACCTCCGCTCCTGGGCGAGCGCCCGTCGATAGCGTGGCCCGCTGCGACAAGGCGCCGTACTTCAGCCAGGTCGCCCCGCTTGACCGCCGCCATCAGCAATTGGCTACCGGCACGTGCCTGATCGGACTCCAGGCGTGCCTCAATCAAGCCGGCAATGGCGGCGAGCCCGCCGGTGCGCGCCAGGTCCAGCGCGTTGTCTCCGGAGTAGTTCCTTGGCGTGATCCTGGCGCCGCTGTCGAGCAGGCACCGCACAACGCGGTCGTGTTTGTGTACCGTGGCGTCCATCAGCGCCGTGTTGCCGACTCCAGCCGATTGCTGGTCGATGAAGGCCCCATGGTCCAACAAGGCGCGCACTGCGTCGATCGAACCGGCCTGCGCCGCCTTGTGCAGCGCTGTAGTGCCCATGCGTGCCTCGAGTGCGTGCACGTCGGCGCCGGCATGAAGCAGAAGATGGACAATCTCCGTCTTGCCCAGGGCGCTGGCATGCATCAGGGAAGTAACACCGTCTGCGTCACGCAGATCTGCATCCTTGCTGTTTCGGAGATGTTCACCGACCTGTATCAGATCGCCTTGATGGATGGCGTCTGCAAGACTCATGACGCCCCCAGCCCCGCCAGGAACTGCAGCAAGGCCGCGTTGAGCCGGTCTGGCGCTTCGTGCTGCACCCAGTGGCCGACGCCGTCGAGCCGGACCTGGCCGACCAGCCGGGGTTGCGCTCGCCGCAGCTCGGCCAGTGCGGGAGTAGTGGGATGGAAGAACTGGCATAAGCCATCTTCGGCGCCCCAGACGTATAGCGATGGCTGCCTGACAGGCGCATCCTTGAATGCCGCTGTTTGCGCAAAACTGACGGGCAATGCACGGTAATAGTTCAAGCCGCCCCGGAAGCCGGTTTCCTCAAAGCTGCGGATCGTATGCCGCACATAAGCAGGGTCCGCCCACGCGGGCAAACCAGCGGGAGCAGGCCGCAACAGGCTGCGAGCCGGGTCGATCGGATCCCAGCGCTGGGCCGGCGGCGGGCTGGCCGAGGCCCAGTACAGTATCGACCGGATGGACGACTCCGGCGGCGCGAAGGCCGCCTCCGCACCCGGCTTGAGCCAGTCAAGCGCGTAATAACGCTGGCCCAGCCCGCGGCTGCGCAAGGCTTCCCAGGTGTCGACTTCGCCCCGTGGCGCGTACGGGATGCTGATGCTGACCAGGGCCCGGAAGCGCTCCGGATGCATGAGCGCCGCCCGTTGTGCATGATCGGCGCCCCAGTCGTGACCGACAATGACGGCGGACTGTATCTTCAATGCGTCGAGGATGCCGACAAGGTCGGCCACGATATGCTTCGAGCTGTACAGGCTTGCCTCGGCAGGTGCAAAGCTCTTGCCGAAGCCGCGCATGTCGGGCGCAACCGCGCGGTATCCCGCTTCCGCAACGACATGCATCTGCTGGCGCCAGGTTTCGGCAGTATCCGGAAAACCATGGCAGAACAATACCGCCGGTCCGGTTCCCAGTTCGAGCACATGAAATGGTTCGCCGTTAATGGTTAATGCGTGCCGGCGCAGCTGAAACCGGGACGGCTGCCCGGACCCGGCCGCCGTTGCGCCAGACTGCACGCCAAGTCCGACGAGCGCGGCAGCGCCGAGAAGCCTCCTTCGGGCATGATGGACAGGCATGTCTTCGCTTGCATGGAAATCGGCGATCGATCGGAAAATTGGCAGCATGCTGGAACTCCTTGTGTGAAGTAGTTTGTTGGCAAAGCAATCCCAGCTCGATGTTGTTGAAGTGCGCCGATCACTGCAGCGCATTGCCGGAACCAGGTGGTGGTGGTGGTGGTGCAAAAACTGGCGCAGGAATACGGGTGAGCGCCGCGCGGTGTATGTTACTATGAGTAAGTTACGTTTAGTAGGAAGTATAGGCCGCGGTGTGCCGGTGTCAAGCGCGCACGGAAAGTATCGTATGAAGAAAATGACAAAGAACGAACGACGGGTCCAGTTGCTTGCCACGGCGTGGGAAATCGTCCGTGAACATGGAACCGACGCGCTGACCCTGGGCGCGCTCGCCCAGCGGGCAGGGATCAGCAAGCCAATCGCATACAACCACTTCCAGACCCGTTCAGGCCTCATGATTGCGCTCTACGAAGACATCAACCAGCGGCGCCTGCAGGCAGTCGCCGCGGCACTGCAGGAGATCCCGGCCGACCTCGTGAGCGTTGCGAGCATGCTCGCTTCGGCCTATATGGCTTGCCATGCTGCGCTTGGGCCGGAGTGGCATGCGATTGGCGCTGCCCTGCGCGGGGATGCGGAGATGCAGACCTATCAGCAGAAAATGATCGACGGTTATGTCGAGTTCTATCATCGCTTCCTGGCACCGGTATCGCCTCTGCATACAGATGAGGTACAGCGCCGGTGCATTGGCATCGTGGGAGCCGCGGAAGCGCTGTCCAATGCCATGGTTCTGGGTCGTGTAAGCGAGGACCTGGCAGCCGCGGACCTTGCATCGCTCACGACGATGTGGCTATCGGCGCCCCGCACCGGCATATAGCTGGACCGATCAATGGACGCCATCCGTCCTTGTCCGGGCCCCATCTCGCGTGTCAGCAATCTGACGACTCGCCATGTCGTCGTATGCAGACCCCAGGCGCGAGCCGATCCACGAGGTGGTAGAGCCCGGGCGACTCGCAGGAGCGGCTTCCTCGCGGTATGTCGTGCCTAGCGAGGCTGCAACAGCAGCCCCGACACCAGCACCTTGAAGCTGTCCACCGCCTGGCTCGCGACGGTCTCCGGGTCTTCCGACTGGGCGATCCACAGCGACGCGCTCAGGAGCGAACCCATGATCAGGCGAGAGGTCGCCACAGGGTCGAGCGGACGGATTACGCCTTCGGCCAGCAGCTTTTCGAGGCTGTGCTGGGTGCTGCGTATGCAGGAATCCTGGCTCGGCCATTGTGACGGGTCGCCCAGCACCGCCGGGCCGTCGAGCAGTTTGATGCGCTGTATCTCCGGTTCGGTGGCCATCATGACATAGGCGATGCTTTCCTCTACAAACCCGTCCCACGTGGTGTCAGCGTTGGCGATGATCTCGGTCAGGCGCGCCGTCATTTCATCGTTGATCTGGTTTAAGACCGCTTCGAGCAGCCCCTTCTTGTCGCCGAAGTGGTAGTACAGGGCGCCACGGGTGAGCCCGGCCTGCGCCGTGAAGTCGTCCATCGAACTGTCTGCAAATCCCTTGGTGGCAAAGGCGTGCCGCGCCGCCGTAATCAATTTCGCCCGCGTACTGGCAATCATGTCTGCACGTTTTCGTGCCATTCCGCTTCCTCTTTCGTCCAAAAATAAATTAACATACGAAGCGTATGTAATTTGACAAACGCGATGTACGCAACCGCTTCCACTTCCGCTTCAGCTCGAAAATAAATTCACATACGCCGAGAATGTAAGTTGACAAAACGCGATGTATGTAACCAGTTCCACTTCCTCTTCAGCTCAAAAAATAAATTCACATACGCCGCGAATGTAAGTTGACAAACGCGATGTATGTAACTAGTATAAATTGCATACGTCGCGTATGTTAATTTAAGGGGATTCCATGGCTGCAGCACACGGGAAGCGAACAATCGGCCTGATCGTCAACCCGATCGCCGGCATGGGCGGCCGGGTCGGTTTGAAAGGTACCGATGGTGCAACAGCGCTGGCTGAAGCCAGGCGCCGCGGCGCGCAGCCCGCCGCGCACGAGCGCGTGCACAAGGCCTTGCAGCGGCTGGCGTCACATGCCGGCTCCACTGTCGTTCTCACCGGTTCCGGCGCCCTGGGTGCCGATGCAGCCGGCGCGGCCGGATTCGATATCCGCGTCGTGCACGCCGCGGCAAGCGGAGAAAGCAGTGCGCACGACACGCGTTCCGCTGCCCAGGCGATGCTGGAAGCGAAGGTCGACCTGCTGCTGTTCGCCGGCGGCGACGGCACCGCGCGCGACATCCTGGACGTCGTTGGCGAGGCGGTACCCATCGTCGGCATCCCGGCCGGCGTCAAGATGGTCTCGGCGGTGTTCGGCACCACGCCCGAAAACGTGGGCACGCTGGCCGGGCGTTACCTCGCGGGCAATGCAGCCATCCACCTGCGCGAAGCCGAAGTGATGGACATCGATGAAGACGCCACGCGGGGCGATCGGGTCTCGACCCGTCTGTATGGCTATGCCAGCAGTCCGTATTCGCGCCATTACTCACAAAACGCCAAGTCCGGCTCCAGTCTGCGCGCAGACGTGGCGCTCGACGCCGTGTGCCGCCAGATCGCCCGCGAGATGGAACCCGGCCGCCTGTACATACTCGGGCCGGGTTCCACCACGCGGCGCGTGATGGCGGCCCTGGGCCTGCAATCGACGTTGCTGGGCGTCGATGCGGTGCAGGACGGCCAGGTCGTCGGCGCGGATCTGGCCGAGGCCGACCTGCTGCGCCTGATGCAGGGAAAGGAGGCGTCGCTGATCGTCGGCGTACTGGGCGGCCATGGCAGCCTGTTCGGGCGCGGCAACCAGCAAATCAGCAGTGCCGTGCTGCGCCGCATTCCGCGCCAGCGCATTGTCGTCGTTGCCGCGATGGACAAGCTGCTGGCGCTTTCTCCCCGGCGCCTTCTCGTCGACACCGGTGACGACGAGGTCAATGCGCTTCTTGCAGGTCACCTCCCGGTACGCATCGCCCCCGATCGTTCGCTCGTCTTCCGGGTCGAATGACTTTTCCCTCCGAACTGCGAAAGGAATTCTCCATGCGCGACCATATCGCCCATCCGTATATGGCCAACTCAGTGCCTGCGATCCAGCAGGAGATGCTCGATGCGATCGGCGTCGACAGCATCGAAACGCTGTTCAGCCAGATCCCGGCCGACCACCGTACCAAACGGGCAATCAACCTGCCTCCGGCGCTGACGGAAAGCCAGCTGCGCCGTCACATCGTCGAGATCCTCTCGAAAAACAGGACGGCCGAGGACAACCTGAACTTCCTCGGCGCCGGCGTCTGGCAGCACCACGTGCCGGCCGCCTGCGACGAAGTCGTGCGCCGCAACGAGTGGCTCACGTCCGTGTTCGGCGAACCGAGCTCGGACCACGGACGCAACCAGGCCTGGTTCGAGTTCTGCAGCCAGCTCGGCGAACTGCTCGAGCTCGACCTCGTCGCGCTGCCGGTGCGCAGCTGGGGCGTCGCCGCCGGGTTCGCGCTCCGCATGGCCTCGCGCCTGACCGGGCGCAGCGAAGTCGTGGTCGTGCGCGCCATCGATCCTGAACGCCTGAGCGTCATCGAGAATTTCTGCGAGCCGGTGCAGATGGCCAGTCACATTGCCATCAGGCTGGTGGACTTCGAGCCGGCCACGGGCCTGATGGACCTGGCGCACCTGCGCACGCTCGTCGGCGCCAGTACGGCCGCCGTGTACTTCGAGACGCCATCCTACCTGGGCATCATCGAACGGCAGGGGGCCGAAATCGCCGCCATCGCCCATGCGGCCGGGGCCGAGGTGATCGTTGGCGTCGATCCGATCTCGCTCGGCGTGCTCGCCACGCCGGCCACCTACGGCGCCGACATCGTCGTGGGCACCACCCAGCCACTGGGCGTGCACATGAATATCGGCGGCGGCGTGAGCGGCTTCATCGCTTCGCGCGACGAAGAGCGCTATGCGCACCAGTACCCGGCCCTGTTCGTGAGCATCGCCGAGACCTCGGCTCCGGGCGAGTACGGATTTGGCCTGAGCCTGTTCGAGCAGACCTCCTACGGCTTGCGTGACAAGGGCAATGACTGGACCGGCCACTCGGTCTATATGTGGGCGATCGCCAATGCGGCCTATATGGCGATGATGGGGCCGAAAGGGTTCGAGGAAGTCGGCGAAGTGATTCTGCAGCGCGCGCACTACGCGGCCCGACAGCTCGCGGCGATCCCTGGCGTAAGCGTCCAATTCCCGGCGGGCTTCTTCAAGGAGTTCGTCGTGCGCTTCGACGAGGCGGGACCCAGCGTCGCGGAGGTCAACAGGCGCCTGCTCGCGCAAGGCATCTTCGGCGGCAAGGACTTGAGCCGCGAATTCCCCGAGTTCGGCGCCAGCGCGCTGTACTGCGTCACGGAAGTGCACACCCAGGCCGATATCGATCGCCTGGTCCAGGCAATCAACAAGGTGATCAACCATGAATAAACCAGTCAAGCAGTACCACGCGCCCGTCTGGAACGAGCCGGTGATTCACGAAATGGGCTACCCTGGCCGCCGTGGCATCGTCTTTCCCGAAGCCGAAACCGGCATCCACGCCGCCGTGGGTAGCGGCGCCGACCTGGTGCCGGCCGCCATGCGCCGCAAGAGCAGGCCGGCCTTGCCCGAAATGTCGGAGCCCGAGGTCCTGTACCACTACCTGCGCCTGTCGCAGCAGACGCTGGGCATGATGAACATCAGCCTCTTCGGCACCTGCACGATGAAGTACAACCCGCAGGTCAATGAGGCGCTGGCATGGCGCCCCGAGGTAACCCACGTGCATCCGCTGCAGGATGAAGACACCCTGCAAGGCGCATTGGAAATCGTCCATGGCATGGATACGATCCTGCGCGAGGTATCGGGTATGGACCAGTTCGTGTTCCAGGCAGGGGGCGGTGCGGATGCCGCCTACACCAGCGCTGCCGTGACACGCGCTTACCACGCGTCGCGGGGCGAGCTGGAACAACGTAACGAGATCATCACCACGATCCAGACGCACCCCAGCAGCGCGGCCACCGCGGCCGCGGCCGGCTTCAAGGTGATCACCCTGATGATCGACGACGAGACGGGCTACCCCTCGCTTGACGCCCTCAAGGCGGCCGTGTCGGAACGAACGGCGGCGCTGATGGTCAACAATCCCGACGACATGGGGGTGTACAACCCCGGGATCAGGGAGTGGACCCGCATCGTGCACGAAGCCGGTGGCTTGTGCTTCTACGATCACGCGAACTTCAATGGCGTCATGACGCGCCTGCGCGCCCGCGAACTGGGTTTCGACGCCTGCATGTTCATGCTGCACAAGACTTTCGGCGCGCCGAAAAGCGGTGTCGGCGGCCCGGCGGTAGGCGCCTACGGCTGTTCGGCCGAGCTGGCGCCATTCCTGCCCAAGCCGGTCGTCGTCATGGACGGCGGGCGCTATCGCCTGGATTACGATCGCGTGCAAAGCTGCGGGAAGATCCGTGAGTTCTGGGGCAATGTGCCAGTCATCATCAAGGCCTATGCCTGGGCGCGCGCGATGGGGGCGGCAGGCATGGCACAGGCCTCGGACATCTCCGTTTTGGCAAACAACTACATGGAGAAGGGCTTGCTGGCGATCCGGGGCGTGACCCGCTCGCATCCGGATGCCACCAGCCCGCGCCTGGAAATGACCCGGTACAGTCTTCAGCAGATGAAGGAGGACACGGGCGTCGACGCACACGACGTGCAGAACCGCATGTCCGACTTCGGGATCGATCCGATGTGGAGCAGTCACCATCCATGGCTGGTCCCTGAGCCGTTCACACCCGAGGCTGGCGAGATGTACGGCAAGGAAGCGCTCGACACCTGGATTGCCGTGCTGGCGCAGATTTCCGACGAAGCCTACAGCAATCCGGAGCTGGTCAAGACGGCACCGCATAACGCGGCGGTCCACCGCTTGAAGAGCAATCTCGATGATCCGTCCCGGTGGGCCATGACGTGGCGTGCGTACAAGCGCAAGGTGCATCAGGCCGAGCGAGGGTCCTGACAGGAAAGCGCCGACACAAGGCCTGGAAAATTCTTGGGCGCCGCGCGAACGCGCTTGCAATCATCGCCCATGACCAGTGCATGCCCTGCATGCACTGGAACACGGATAGCCGGGATATGCGGTCAGCACGGGTGCGACTTCCTGAGTCGATTGTGGGCCGAAGAACAGTTTGGATAATCAGATGAAAAGATGCTGCTTCATGAAAAAGTCAGATATCCGGAAGGTCCGCAGTCGGCGCTTGAAAGTGGTCATGGCTGGAAAACTCGTGGCGATGACCTTGATGGTCAGCGCCTGCGGTGGCCAGTCCGCTCCCGGCTCGCCGCAGACACCCGTGGGCATCCCGGAAGGGCTGGCGCGTTTCTACAGTCAGACACTGGCGTTCGGTCCCTGCGATAGCTACGCCACGACAACCGCGGATGCCAAGACATTCGCCGACAAGACGCTCCAGTGCGCCCGGCTCCAGGTGCCGCTCGACTATCAGGATCCGGATGGTCGAACTGCGCAGATTGCACTGTTGCGAGTGGCGTCGAACGGCGATCCGAGCAAACGAATCGGCTCGATTCTGCTCAACCCGGGCGGTCCCGGTTTCTCAGGCATGAGCTACGCGGCCACAGTGGCGAACGCCTTGGCCGGTAGCCCGATCACGAAGCAGTTTGACCTGATCGGGTTCGACCCTCGGGGCGTCGGGGCTTCGACACCGGCAGTGGATTGTTTTACCGATGCGGAACGCGATGCCGACGTGACGCTCTCTACGCTCAACGCCGGGGTCGAGGACTATACCGCCGAGGAGACCCGCCAGTTTTACCAGCAATGCGCCGAGCGTTCTGGCGGCGAGGACGTGCTGGCACACGTCGGCACCCGCGATGTTGTCCGCGACATGGACGTCCTGCGCGCCGTGCTCGGCGATGAGAAGCTTACCTTTGCCGGCGGCAGCTACGGCACGCGGCTGGGCGCCGTATATGCCGAAATGTTCCCTTGGAACGTGCGGGCGATGGTGCTCGACGGTGCGGTCGATCCGTTGAGCGGCACTGCTGCGCGTCGGCTTGTCCAGTTCGCCGGCTTTCAACGGGCCTTCGACAACATGGCCGCCTTCTGCGCCCGGCTTCCGGATTGTCCGCTTGGGACCGATCCCAAGCAGGCAACTGCCGCCTTCCAGCAGCTCCTGCGACCATTGATCGATCAACCCATCATCACCGCGGACGGGCGCAAGCTGACCTACACAGCAGCACTTACCGGCGTGGTCCTTCCGCTCTACAGCGAGTCGGGCTGGCCGGCTATCGTGCAAGGCATTGCCGAACTCAAGGCCGGAAGCGGCAAGACCCTGATGGCATTTCGCGACCTGTCCCATTCGCGTGGCGCTGACGGACGCTACGGCAACGGCTCCGAGGCGCAAATGGCAATCGAGTGTCTGGATGAGGAGCGCCACACGCCGGAGCAGGAGAGCGCGATGAAACGCGCCGTTTTCGATGTCGCGCCCTTCATGGCCACCGGACGGCCCGTCGAGGCCCGCGATATCTGTGAGCATTGGCCCGTGAAGCCTACTCTTGGCTACCCCTACGCGACAAATATCGCGGGGCTTCCCAGAACATTGGTCGTCTCCGTCACTCGCGACCCGGCGACGCCGCATGAAGGGGGGATCAGCCTGGCAAAGACGCTTGGCGCCAGTCTGCTCACCGTCGAGGGAGAACGGCACGGCGTCGCGCTTGTCGGTGGAAACGCCTGTGTGGACGGCATCGTCGCAGACTATCTCATCAACCTCAAGTCTCCGGAACCCGACCGCCGGTGTACCTTGTAAGCACGACACGCGTATCGGAAGATTCTAAAACCGGAACAAGCGTGAGGCCGAATTTTTCCATGTACCGCTTTCCACCCATACCTTCTCCCTGTGCCCATCAATATGGCGCTGTTCGCGTAAAGTCGGTTTTGCCGTAACGGTACGGAACTCTCCATGCGTGTCGCTACAGTCAGGCTATCCCGGCCTGACTCACATGAACCGGCCTCGACGAAAGCCGGGGCGTTTCACCCTTCTGCGTTCAGCCGGTATGGGAAATGTATGGAGCTAGTCGGCCAACGCGACCGGCAAAAAAGCAACGCAGCCGTCAAGGGGGGGGAGAGAAGTTGGCCACCGACATTACATTTCCGGTAGTATTTTTCTGGATTCGTCACGATGTCGTTTACCCCACCAGGAGACACTCGAATGATCAAACAGCTCATCCTCACCGGAACCCTCGCCTGCGCAGCGTTGGCCGACGCGAGCGCTGCCACCCATACCTACACGTTCACTGCCAGCGTTGACAGCCTGTACAGCGGCGGATATCTGCCGAGTACTGTAGGGCCGGATGGCGTCGACATCCTTCACCTGGGCGATCAGATCCAGGGCTGGTTCCGGTTCGACGACTCGGCCGAACCGGTGTCTGGACACTCCGACAGGGATGCGACCCATGTGCTTTACGACAGCAACGCGTGGGGCGGCTTGATGATCGGGGGCACGGACGTTGGCATTTCCGGCGATGGGCGAACTGCCTGGATCGACCTGACCTCGGACTCGCCGCAATGGATCGATACGATGACCGTCTATATGGGAGCGGGATACAACGGGACGCTCACGTTCGAAGATGCATCCGGCACGGTGTTCGTCATGGGTTTCCCGGACGGGACACTGTCCCTGGATCGCCTCAGCAGTGCAAAGGTCCACTATGACTGGCAAGGGCCGGATGGCAAGTTTGTGCGGATGGAAGGCGTGCTGAACAGCTTGGCCCCGGTTCCCGAGCCGGAGACATGGGGCTTGCTGCTTGCCGGTCTGGGTGCGGTTGGATTTGCCGCCCGCCGAGCCCGCGGCTGAGTTCGAGCATTGCCCTGTGGCTGGCCGAAGTCGATCATGACGGCCAGTCACTCATCTTGCACATCTTCCAGTCGAATAGCTGCGCTAAGAAACGCGCGGTCAGTATGCCGTCGTATGGGAAGAGGGATGCCCGGTAGATGGCCCCGATCGAGATGACGTAGCCAGGAACCTGCGGGGCCAGTCACGGCCGGTACACCTGCCACGCCTCCCCACCCACCTTCAGCAGATAGTTCTGATCCAGCTGCTGCACCAGCGACCCTTCATTCTCGGCCACGAACCGGGTCACGGGCAGGTTGGTCGTATAGTCCCCTGGTGCGAACCGGCCGCCGTCGAAGGGCGGCCGCGCGACCATGGCGGCGACCAGTTGCGACAGCGCCGTGTAGCTGGTGGCGTCGTTGACGTGCGCCGTACCGCCTGAAGCCTGCGATCCCACTACCTTCACGATCACCGGCACGGTGGCGATCGACGGCGTGGCGAATTCGCGCAGGCCCGCGATCTGCATCCGATCGCCGCGCAGCGCCGCGCCGTGTTCCGGCACCACCACCACCACCGCCTTGCGGCCGGCCTTGTCGAGCGCGCCGATGAAACCGTCCAGGTCGTCCAGCAGCTTGCCTGCACGCCGGGCATAGGTTGCCGTGCTGCCCTTGCCGGCATCCGGTCCCGCCGTCAGCCGGTTGCCATCGTGCAGGCTGATCGTGTTGTAGTACAGCGCCGTGCGCGGGGCGGGATCGCGCTGGCGCTGCGCCAGCCAGCGCGCCAGGGTGGCGCCGTCGTCGTGGATCGGCGAATCGTCGAAGCCGCGCTGCGGCACCGGCAAGCCGGCCAGCGGCTGCAGCGGCGCGCTCACGCCCTGGCGCCGCACCAGCGACAGGAAATCGTCGAAATGGCCATCGTGGTTCATCGCCAGGTTCTGGGCGAAGCCGGAGCGTTCGAGCACCGGCATCAGCTGGCATTGGGCTGCCGCGGGCTGGTACAGCGCGCCGTGGCGCGGCTGGCCGCATGGCGCGCGCAGCAGCCGGATCGCGGCCGGGCCGCTGTACGAGGCGGCCGAGTTGAAATGATGGAAAACGATGTCGGCCTTCTGCAGCAGCGGGTGGCGGTCCAGGTTCACGGCGCGCAGGTCGTCCCACGACAGCGAGCACACGTGCAGGAAGATCACGTCGAAGGGTACGCCGCCGGCCTGGCCGAACGGTACGCTGCGCCGGCTTTCATTGTCGAAGAACGCGGTCAGTGCCTGGTCCGGTGTCGTCGCCGTGGCGCCGGTGCCGGCAACAGTGCCGGCGGCGGTGGCCGATACCGCGGTGCCGGGCAAGGCATCGTGTTGCCCCGGCAGCAGCGCCACGGCCAGCAGCGCGGCGACCGCCACGGAGCCCAGCCGCAGCCAGGTGCCGGCGATGCGGGCCAGCACATAGGCCACGGCCAGCAGCGCGATCACCTGCCAGTTGACGAACCGGCCGGCCAGTTCGGCCAGGTAATCGATGCCGAAGCCGGCCACCTGGCCGCGCTGCGCCCACAGCCGCGAGAATGGCGGCAGGAACGAGTCGTGGTAGAGCAGGGCGATGGCGGCCGGAATGGCCAGTGCCAGGCGCAGCCGCCGCAGGCGCCGGTCGGCAATGGGCACCGCGAGCAGCGCGGCGAAGGCCAGGTTCTCGAGAGCGTGCAGGCCGATCAGGCCGCGCCAGGCCAGCAGCAGCTTGGCGAGGAAGTAATAGCTCCAGCCCCCGAGCGCGAGCCGGGGGAAGGCGGGAGTGGCGTTGCGTGCTGGATCGGTGTCGCTCAACGGTCTCGCTCTTGCTCGGTTGAACAGGTGTGCGGATTGTAGCGCTTAACAAGATCTGGCCGAGCCACGTAGTTCAGGCCGAGCCGGCGTGACAGTTATCGCGCGCCGGCCAGTGCCAGCGGCCGGGCCGGCAGGCAGGCGGCGGCAATGGTCAGGATTGCTCCTGCAGGGTGGCGGGCGCGCGCGGCGCGAGCGTGCGGCGTTGCGCCGGGGCTGGCGCGGCGTAGCGGAACGACGCGGGACCGTTCAGTGCAGGTGCCGGCACGGCGATCCGGGTGGCCGCCGCTGCCGCGGGCGCGGCAAGGAAGGCCCCCAGGTCCGGCAGCAGATCCGCCTGTCGGGCCAGGGCGTCGCGCTGGCGGCCGATATCGCGCGCCGTGAGGAAACGTGCTTCGCCATCGAACAGGTCGCGATAGGGCAGGCGGAACAGCCGCTCCAGCGTCACTTCCACATCGCCTTCGCCGCAAGCGTACAGGAACACATACAGCGATTTTCCGTCGGCGGTCATCAGGTCGCCGGCGCGGCGGATGTCGCACTGGCGCAGGGCGCCGGTCGCCGTCACGCCGCGCGCCAGCCGCAGGCGCACCAGCGCGCACTCGATGCGCAATTGCTGGCTGTGCTGCAGGCTGTCGTCGAGCGCGCCGACGAAGGCGGCGGGGGGCAAATAACCCTGGCGGTGCGCCGGTGCCGCGTCCAGCAGCGCATCGACCGATTCCGGCAGCACGCCGGTGAACACCTGCGGGCCGAGGGCCGCACACAGTGCGACGCAACGGGAGAGCGGCATGCCGGCCGGCACCACCAGGGTGACGCCGACGCGCTGCAGCAACGCTTCCTGGGACTGGCGCATGCCCAGGTCCATTTCGCGGATGACTATCTTGACGTCGCGTGCGCAGCGCTGGCGCAGCGCATGCACGGTGCGCACCAGCGCGTCGAAGGGGGCGCTGCGCGAGAATGGCAGCAGCAGGGTGGCCGGCGATTGGCCTGCCGCGGCCAGGGCCAGGGCCAGGGCATCCTCGTCGTCCAGCACCTGGCAGCGCACCTTGTGCCGCTCGTGCGGCGCCAGCGCGCCGGCCAGCACCAGCAGGGACGGTTCCTCCGCCTGCCGTGCCGGCGCCGCACAGGGCGCGGCCGCCAGCGCGAAGCCGGAACCGTCGCGCAGCAGGCGCTGGGTGGACGCGCCGGCCACGCCGCGGGCGTGGTGCCAGTGGCAGGTCTCCCACGCCGCATCCGCGGCGCCATGGATACGGGCGATGCCGGCGAACTCCGGCGCATGGGTGCAAGTGACGGCAAGCTCGGTGCGCAGCAGCAGCACGATGGCCTTGTCGTCGCGGGCAGCCCACTCGCGCAGCTGGCGCAGCACCGCGGCGTCGTCGCGCGGATCGCCGCCGAACAGCGTTTCCGCATGGTCCAGCAGCAGAACGGCTGCGCGGTCGACACCGAAGTCCGCCAGTTCGGCGGCCATCCCGGGCAGCCGGTCGCGGGCCGCGGGGCCGCGTGCGTGTTCCAGCAGGGTCAGGCGGCCGTGGTCGGGCAGCGCGCCATGGGACATCGTTTCATCCAGGCTGGCACGGCTGGACACCAGGCAGGCCGGCACCTGTGCACTGACGAGCGTGGCATGCAGCAGCGGCGCCAGCGCGCCGGCCCCCTGCTCGACGATGGCGTACAGCTGCCCCCGGCCGAGGATGGTATTGAGCGCGGCAATGCCGCCGAAATAGGTAGGATGTTCGTACGCCAACATGACACGTTCCAATCGAAGAAAGACGAGACTGGGTGCGCATGGTCGGGGCGCCTTGCTCGACAGTTGTTTCACTGTCATCCGCCGGGGGTCTGGGCGGGCTGCAGGCATCAGTGTACTGGAATTTCCCTGAGAAAACTCAAGATACTCCTGAAAAACTTCTTCCTATAGTTGCGTTATAGGAACATCGATGCGGAAGGAAAGCCGGGATGGCAAAGCAATTGCCCGGGGCAGCGCCGTACGGCGACGATATCGGCAGGTTGTATACGCGCTTCGGGCAGCCCGGCGAGGCGGCGCATTACCGCGAACTGCTGCGTGACCAGGCCGCGCTGCACGCGGCGCTGCGCTGGCCGCTGCTGGCCGAGGTGCAGGGCATGGAAGCGGAGCCGCCCGCGGCATGAGGACGGTCGCCGTGATGGGCGCATCCGGAGGCGCCGGCGTCACTACCGTCGCCGCGAGCCTGGCCAGGGCGCTGCACGCGGCCGGGCATCCGGCACTGGCATTCGACATCAATCCCGACAACACGCTGCGCCTGCCGTTCGGCATGCACTGGGACGACCGCTTCGGCCTCGGCCCGGCACTGCTGGCGGGCGGCGACTGGCGCGAGGCGGCCTACCGGAGCGCCGCCGGTGCCGATTTCGTGCCGTTCGGCGAACTGGCCGACGACAGCGAGCTGGCCGCGCTGGCGGAACTGTTCCGCAACGAGCCCGGCTGGCTGCGCCGCGAGCTGGCTTCCCTCGACCTGCCGCCGGAAACGGTGGCCGTGTGCGATTGCCCGCGGCTGCCGTCGCCGTTCGCGGCGCAGGCGCTTGCCGCGGCCGATCTGGTGCTGGTGGTGCTGGCGCCGGATCCCGTGTCGTATGCCGTCGCCGGGCGCATCGTCGAGCGCAGCCAGCGCAGTGGCGCGCCGCCGGCCTGCCTGTTGCTGAACCATTTCGAGCCGGCCCGGCCGCTGCATCGCGACCTGGTGCTCCTGCTGCGCGCGATGGCCGGCAGTGCCCTGGCACCGGTCACGCTGCACCGCGACACCCATGTCTCCGACGCGCTGGCCTGCAAGCAGGGCGTGCTGGATTTCGCGCCGGCCAGCCAGGCCGCGCACGAGTTTGCCACGCTGGCCACGTGGACGCTGGCGCGGCTCGGCCGCGGGGCCGAAGCGGCATGAGCACCACCAGCAGGATCAGCACGGTGAGCAAAATGGGCAAAATGGGCACGATGGTCCGCCTCCATGCGCTGCTGGGCATCGACCCCGGCGCATCGCTGCCGCGCCGCCTTGCCCAGTTGCTGCTGCGCGGCCCGGCCGTGGCGGCGCTGGCCCGGCTGTTCCCGCACGTCGACCTGTCGCGCCCGCGGGCCGGCGATCCGCTGCGCATCCTGCTCCAGGCACTGTACCTGGTGTTCGTGCGCCAGCGCGGCGAACCGTCGGGCGCGCCGGTGCCGCTGCCGCTGCTGCGTGCCGCGCGCGCGGCGCGGCATGGCTGGCGCCGCGCGCGGGCGCTGGCCCAGGACTGGCTCGGCACACGCGGCAGGGCCGCCGAGGCCGGGGCCGAACGCATCGCCGACCATCCGCTGTGGGACGCCCCGGCGGTGCGCTGGAGCGCCTACGGCGTTGCCGCCATCCTGGCGCTGCTGTGCGTGACGACCCCGTTCGGACCCGTGGCCCAGTTCACCTTCGTGCTGGTACTGTGGTGCATCGCGCTGGCCGTCCGGCAGGTGCCCGGGCCGGTCGCCACGCTGCTGCTGATCGTGCTGTCCGTGACCGCGTCGGCCCGCTACATGTGGTGGCGCGTGACGGAAACGCTGAACTGGAGTGCGCCGCTGGACGCCGGCTGGGGCCTGCTGCTGTTGCTGGCAGAGATGTACACATGGGTGGTGCTGATGCTGGGCTACATGCAGAGCGCATGGCCGCTGCGCCGCCAGCCCCTGCCATTGCCGCCGACGGTGCGCGAGTGGCCGTCGGTGGATATCTATATCCCGACATACAACGAGCCGCTGAAGGTGGTGCGGCCCACCGTGTACGCGGCCACCGGGATCGACTGGCCGCGCGATCGCCTCAACGTCTACCTGCTCGACGACGGGCGCCGCGACGAGATGCGCCGTTTCGCGGAAGAAGCGGGTGTCGGCTATATCGTGCGTCCGGACAACCGGCACGCCAAGGCGGGCAACCTGAACCACGCGCTGAAGCAGACCGGCGGCGAATACATCGCCATCTTCGACTGCGATCACATTCCCACCCGCTCGTTCCTGCAGTCCACGATGGGCTGGTTCCTGCACGACCCGAAGCTGGCGCTGATGCAGACGCCGCACCATTTCTTTTCGCCCGACCCGTTCGAACGCAACCTGAACCTGTTCCGCGAAACGCCGAACGAGGGCGAACTTTTCTATGGGGTGATCCAGGACGGCAATGACCTGTGGGACGCCACGTTCTTTTGCGGCTCGTGCGCCGTTCTCAAGCGCGGTCCGCTCGAAGAGGTGGGTGGCATCGCCGTCGAGACCGTGACCGAGGATGCGCACACGGCACTGAAGATGCACCGCCTGGGCTACCACTCGGCCTACCTGAACGTGCCGCTGGCGGCCGGGCTGGCGACCGAGAGCCTGTCGGCGCACATCGGCCAGCGCATCCGCTGGGCGCGCGGCATGGCGCAGATATTCCGCGTCGATAACCCGTTCTTCGGCCGCGGCCTGAACTGGCTGCAGCGCGTCTGCTACGGTAACGCGATGCTGCACTTCCTGAACGGCGGGCCGCGCCTGGTGTTCCTGACGGCGCCGCTGGCATTCCTGTTCTTCCACGCCTACGTGATCTACGCGCCGGCGCTCGCCGTGCTGCTGTACGTGCTGCCCCACATCGCCCATGCCAACCTGACCAACTCGCGCATCCAGGGCGAGCACCGGCATTCGTTCTGGGCCGAGGTATATGAAACCGTGCTGGCCTGGTATACGGTCCGCCCGACACTGGTGGCGCTGCTCGATCCCGGCAAGGGCAAGTTCAACGTCACCGCCAAGGGCGGGCTGGTAGAGGACCAGTACTTCGACTGGACCATCTCGCTGCCGTACCTGGTCATCGTCGCGCTGAACGTGCTGGGCCTGGGCGCCGGCCTGTGGCGGCTGGCGACAGGGCCGGCCGATGAAACCGGCACGGTCCTGGTCAATATCGCCTGGACGGTCTACAACGTGCTGCTGCTGGGCGCGGCGATCTCGGTGGCCTCCGAGACCCGGCAGGTGCGGCTGTCGCACCGCGTGGCCATCAAGCTGCCCGCGGTGCTGCACCTGCCGGACGGCCGCCTGCTGCGCTGCGAGACGGTGGACTTCTCGGAGAGCGGCGCCGCGCTGGCGCCGCTGGCCCCCACCGGCCTGCAGGCCGGCGACGCCGTGCTGGTATCGCTCTGGCGTGGCGACGAGGAGCATGCCTTCCACGCCAGCGTGATCGGCGCGGACGCCACGCGTGTCCGCTTGCAGTGGCAGCTTGCCAGCCAGGAGGAGCAGAGCATGCTGGTGCAGTGCACTTTCGCCCGTGCCGACGCCTGGGTCGACTGGGCCGAGGGCCGGCCGGTGGACCGGCCGCTCGCCGGCCTGAAGAACGTGCTGAGGATCGGCCTGCTGGGCATCGTGCGGCTGGCCCGCCTCGGCATCATGCCGCGCCACGATGCGCGGCTGGCCCGGCTGGGCCGCTGGCTCGGCACGCTGGCGCCGCGTCCGGCGCGGCCGATGGAGAAACCATGACGAACAGACTACCAGGGTGGCTCGGCCGCCTGCTGCCCCTTTGCCTTGTCCTCCATGCGGGCGCCGTCGCGGCCCAGGCGGCCCGGCCCGAATCCGCCCCGGCGGCGGCCCCGGCAGCCGCCGCGGCGTCCGCGCCGGGTGCCGCCGACAACGTGCGCCGCCATGCTTTCTCGGCGCTGGGCGGCGGCGCCGTGATCCCGCTGCGTTCGACGGACGGCAAGGCCGTGCTGCGCTTCGGCACCCGCTCCGACGAACTGGTGACCCGCGCGGTGCTGAAGCTGCGCTACAGCTGGTCGCCCGCACTGATCGCCAACCTGTCGCACCTGAAGGTCCTGCTGAACGACGAGGTGGTGGCTACACTGCCGCTGCCGCGCGAGAATGCCGGCAAGTCGCAGGCGGCCGAGCTGGAACTGGACCCGCGCCTGGTGGCGGAGTACAACGCGCTGACGCTGCAGTTCATCGGCCACTATGCGATGGAATGCGAGGACCCGCTGCATTCGAGCCTGTGGGCACAGGTCAGCGGCGCCAGCGCCGTGGAGCTGACGGTGCGTGCGCTGCCGGCCACACCGGACCTGGCACGCCTGCCCGAACCGTTCTTCGACGCGCGCGACAACCGCCGCCTGGAACTGCCGTTCGTGCTGGCCGCGCGGCCGTCGCGCGATGCGCTGCAAGCCGCCGCCGTGACGGCATCCTGGTTCGGCAGCCTGGCGGCATGGCGCGGCACGCGCTTCCCGGTGGCCGCGGCGGCGCTGCCGGCAGGGCATGCGGTGGTCATTGCCACGAACGCGGAGCGGCCCGCCGCGCTGGCCGGCATGCCGCCCTTTGCCGGCCCGGAACTGCGCGTGGCCGTCAATCCGGCCGATCCGAACGGTGCGCTGCTGGTCATCGGCGGGCGCGACGCGGGCGAACTGCGCACGGCGGCGCTGGCGCTGGCCCGCGGCGGCCAGGCGCTGTCGGGCACGCGCGTGACGGTGAAGGATACCCGGGCCGCCGCGCCGCGCAAGCCGTACGATGCACCGAACTGGGTGCGCCTGGACCGGCCGATGCGCTTTGGCGAACTGGTCGAGGACGTGCGCCAGCTGCAGGTGACCGGCCATACGCCGGAACCGATACGGCTGAACCTGCGCATTCCGCCCGACCTGTTCGTGTGGAACAGCCACGGCATTCCCGTCGAGCTCAAGTACCGCTATTCTCCACCGCTGCGACCGGCCGAGTCGCGCCTGACGATGGCCGTCAACGACGAACTGGTGCGCGCGTTCAACCTGCTGCCGGATGCGGGCGCGAGCGCGGCCCGCGTGCAGTTGCCGCTGTTGGCCGAGGGCATGGTGCCGGCCGGCCTGCAGGTGCGCGTGCCGGCGTTCCAGCTTGGCTCGCGCAACCAGCTGCAATACGCGTTCTCGTTCAGCTACCAGAAGGAGGGGGCATGCCGCGAATCGCCGGTGGACAACGTGCGCGCGGCGATCGATCCCGATTCGACCATCGATTTCTCGGGCCACCCGCACTATGCGCACATGCCGAACCTGCGCTATTTCGCCGATGCCGGTTTCCCGTTCACGAAATACGCCGACCTCGCGCAGACCACCGCCGTGCTGCCCGATGCGCCGGCCACGGCGGAAATCGCGACACTGCTCGGCGTGATGGGCCGCTTCGGCGCCGCCACCGGCTATCCGGCCACGGGCGTGCGGGTGGCCGGTCCCGGCGACGCGAATGCCCTGAAGGATCGCGACCTGCTGCTGGTCGGCAGCCGCATGCCATTGCTGGCCGCCTGGCGCGACCGCTTGCCGGCCACGCTGGAAGGGGGCACGCGCAGCGTCAGCCTGCCGGCCGATGCCGGGTTCCCGTTCGGCTGGCGCGGCATGCGCAGCGGCGCCGACCCGGCCATCGCGTCGACTTCGTCGTTCGCCGGCGGCGGTCCGCTGGCGCTGGTGCTCGGCTTCGAGTCGCCGGTTGCCGGCGCACGCAGCGTGGTCGCGCTGACGGCCAGCGAGCCGTCGCTGCTGCCCGCCGTGCTCGATGCGCTCGATGGCGGCAATGTGTCCGGCAGCGCCGCCTTCGTGCGCGGCAAGCGCGTCGACAGCGTGCTGTCCGGGGCCACCTATACGGTCGGCGAACTGCCCTGGTGGACGGCGGTGTGGTACGCGATGTCGCGCCATCCCATCCTGCTCGGGCTGCTCGCGGTCGCGGCGGTGCTGGTCTTCGCCTTCGCCCTGTGGCGCTCGCTGCGGGCGATCGCCGCGCGGCGCCTGCGCGCGGGCCAGTAAGGGGTAGCGCGCAATGTGGCGCCTGATCGTCGCACTGGCGTTCGCCCTGCTGTGCGGGCCGGCGGCCTGGGCGCAGGGCGGTGCGACGGAGATGCTGCTCGAGCGCGCCGCGTTCTGGGAGGGGCGCGGGCGCGACGACCTCGCGCTGGCGGAGCTGGACAAGGTACTGCGCCTGGCGCCCGGCCAGCCCGATGCGCTGGCAGGCAAGGCACTGGCCCTGCAGCGGCTCGGCAGGACAGCCGATGCGGCCGCCACCGCCGCGCTGCTGCGCGCCGCGGCACCCCGGCATCCGGGGCTGGCCCAGTACCGGGGCCTGCTGCGCCAGCAGGGGCCGGAAGCCCAGGCAATCCGCAATGCGCGCGGGCTGGCGCGTGCCGGCCAGGTGGACCAGGCGCTGTCGCTCTATCGCCAGCTCGATGCCCGCGAGCCGCTGACGGGCGACCTGGCGCTCGAATACTGGCAACTCGTCGGCCGCACCGCCGGCGGCTACGAGCGGGCGATCGCGGGCACCCGGCAGCTGGTCCGCGAGCATCCGCAGCACCCTGGCTACCTGCTGGCGCTGGCCAGGCTGGAATTCGAGCGGCAGGTACGGCCGGCCATGCTGGCACAAGTGATACGCATCGCGGCCGTGCCGCGCTACCGGCAGGAGGCCCGCGACGTCTGGCGCAGGGGCCTGCTGCGGCTGCCGGCCAGTGCCGCCAGCCTGGCGCTGATCGACGACTACCTGGCCGTACAGGAAACGGAGGACACGGCAATGACGGCGCAGCGCGCGCGCCTGGCGCAAGCCATCGAAGCAGAGCGCCGGCTGGCGGCCGATCCCGGCTGGCAGGCGCGCCGGCGCGGGCTGGCGGCGCTGGAGGCCGGGCGCCTTGAGGACGCACAAACCGCCTTCGAGGAAGCGTTGCGCACCCGCCCGCGCGACCCCGACGTGCTGGGCGGTCTGGGCACGATTCACCTGCGCCGTGGCGAACACGCTCGCGCCGAGGCGAATTTTGCCGACGCGCGGCGTGCCGGCGGCGGCAGCCGCTGGCTGGCGATGGAGCGCGTGGCGCGCTATTGGGGCCTGATGCGCGCCGCGCGCGACGCGATGAACGCCGCCGAATACGGGCGGGCCGCGGAGCTGCTCGCCGAGGCGCGCATGCTGGACCCGCGTGAACCGGCCGGCATGCTGGCCGAGGCGGAACTGGCCGAGCTGCGCGGCGATGCCGAGAGCGCCGGCCGGCTGTTCCGCGAGGCCCTGTCGAAAGCACCGAAAAGCGAGGACGTGCTGGCCGGCATGGCCGGCTTCCTGATCCGTCAGGGCGACCAGGCCGCCGCGGCACCGCTGCTGGCGGCGCTGCCGGCAGCCCGGCGGGCCGAACTCGATCGCGAGATCACGCGCCTGCGGGCCGCGGCGCTGGTACGTGACGCCGAAGCGGCCGCCGCCAGGGACGACGATGCCGCCGCCATCGCGCTGTACGAACAGGCCGCCGCGCTGGACCCGGCCGACCCGTGGCTTCACCGTGCGCTGGCCGGCCGGTACGCGGCACGCGGCGAGCCGGAGCGCGGCAGGGCGCTGTTCGACGCGCTGCTGGAACGCCAGCCGGAAGACCCCGCCACGCGCTACGCCTATGCGCTGTTCCTCGGCAGCCAGGGCCGCGAGGCCGACGCGGCCGACCTGCTGCGGGCGATCCCCGCCGCGCGGCGCAGCGCCGACATGGCGGCGCAACTGGCGCGGCTCGACGTGGCCGCGATCGTGGCCGCGATCGTGGCCAGGGCGCGCCTGTCCGGCGACCGGGAGGCGGCACTGGCGGCGCTGCGCGAAGCGCTGGGGCGCTACGGCGGCGAGCCGGCGCGCGTGCTCGATATCGCGGCGGCGATGGCGGCGATCGGCATGGACGACGAGGCCTTGCGCTCGCTGTCCGGCCTGGAAGGCATGGCGCTCGATGCCGATGCGCTTGTCGCGCGGCGCGATCTCGAGGCGGCGATCGCCGTGCGGCGGGCAGCCCGGCTGCGCGAAGCGGGCGATACCGAGAACGCGTTGCGCGCGCTGGCCGGGCTGCCCGAGACCCCGGCAGTGCTGGCCGAACGCGCGCGCAGCGAACGGGCGCGCGGCGACACGGATGCGGCACTGGCCACGCTGCGGCAATGGCAGGCAGCGAGCCCGCAGGACGCCCTGGCCGCCGCCGCCATCGCCGAACTGCTCGCCGCGCGTGGCGACCGGGCCGGTGCACGTGCGCAGGCGCACACCGTGCTCGATTTGGCCGATGCGTTGGCCGATGCGTTGGCCGATGCGCCGCCCGATGCGGTCGCCGATGCCGCCGGCGTGCTGATCGCGCTCGATGAGGCACCCGGCCTGGCCCGCGCCGACGCCGCGCTGAGGGCGCAACTGGCGCGCCATCCGGTCGAGCAGGGGCTGCTGGACCGCGCGGGAGCGCTGGCCGAACGGGCGGGGCGCGTCGACGATGCCATCGGCTTCTACCGGCGCGGCAATGCGGTCGCCGGGCCGGTGCTGCCGGACTGGCGGCGCGACCGGCTGGCCAGCCTGGTCGACCGGCGCGCCGGCTGGGTGTCGTCCGCTGTCGATCACCAGACCCGAACCGGCACGCCGGGCCGCTCCGACCTTGCCATGGACGAGTGGGTCGCCGAATACCGCTTGCCGCAGACGGGGCCTGACCGAATCGCCCTTCGCGCCGACGTGGTGTCGGCCCGCGCCGGCTTGCTGGATACCGCGTCTGCCGCGACGCGCGACGCCGGCACCATCCTGCTGTGCCAGCCCGGCTGCGCGCCCGCACGCGACGTGAAGGAGGAGGGCGTGGCACTGAACGCCGCCTGGGCACGCGGGCCGTGGCGGGCGGACCTCGGCACCACGCCGCTCGGCTTCCCCGTCACGTCGCTGCTGGGCGGTGTGTCGTACCGTGGCGATATCGGCCCGGCCGGCTGGGGCATCGAGCTGTCGCGGCGGGCCCTGGCGGCATCGGTGCTGTCGTATGCGGGCATGAAGGATCCGGGCACGGGCCGCACGTGGGGCGGCGTCACCGTGAATGGCGCCACGCTCAGCGGCAGCCTCGATCAGGGCGGGCGTGTCGGCGGCTGGGCCAACCTGGGCTGGCATGTGTTGACGGGCAGGCACGTGCAGTCGAACCGCCGCGTGCAGGGGATGGCCGGCGTCACGCTCCGGCTCGTCAATGAGCGCGACCGTCTGCTGTCGGTCGGCGCCACGGCGATGGCATGGCAGTTCAGCCGCAATGCCGGCGAGTACAGTTTCGGTCACGGCGGGTATTACAGCCCGGCCACGTACCGCTCGCTGTCGCTGCCGGTCACCTGGGGCCAGCGCTTCGGCGCCTGGGCGGTCGCGGTACGGGCGTCGATTTCCGCGTCCCGCTCCAGCACGAGGGACGCGGCGTTCTACCCGCTCGATGCCGCCTTGCAGGCCGAGGCGGATGCGGTCGGCGCAACCGCCTCCTATACCCCGCGCTACACCGGCGGCAAGGGCCGCGGCACCGGCCGGGGGCTCGCCCTGACATGGGAATACCAGGCCGCGCGGGCCCTGTTCATCGGCGGCCGCTTCAGCCTGGACCGATCGATCGACTACGCACCGAACCGTTTCCTGTTGTACCTGCGCTGGGCGCCGGGCCACGTCGCCGCACAGCCGGCAACGTTCCCGCCCGAGCCTGTCGTGCCGACGTCGCAGCTGTAGCCTGATCCAGTGCGAGAAATTGTTGGTGCTGTTCGCGTTAAATCGGTGAACGTTCGACCAGAACCATTGTCTGATCTCCTGTTGAGATACTTCATGTATATCGGGAGGCGTCATGGGTGCAGCCGATGTGGGCGTGGTGTTGAAGGTGCTGGAGCAAGTCCAGCTTTCCGATCAGGAAATCGCTCTTCTGCAGGGCGTTCTCGCCGATCTTGTATTACCCAGCCACTGCCTGCGCCTGATCGAGGAGGCCGCGGGCAACCGATCGTGCCCCGCCTGCGGCGGCAAGCGGTGCCACCGCTGCGGCCAGGCCAACGGCTTGCAGCGCTATCGCTGCGTTGCCTGCCGGCGCAGCTTCAACGCCCTGACCGGCACGCCACTCGCCCGTCTGCGCTTGCGCGACAAGTGGCTGCCCTATCTGCAATGCCTGATCGATTCAGTCACGGTCCGCAAGGCTGCCGCGCGCGTCGCGGTGGCAAAATCCACCAGCTTCCGATGGCGCCACCGCTTCATTGCCGCCGTACGGCAGGAGCCGCGTCCGCAATTGTCCGGCATCGTCGAAGCCGATGAAACCTATCACCTGGAATCGCAAAAAGGCTCGCGGCAGCTGGACCGCCCGCCCCGCAAACGCGGCGGCAAGGCGCGCCGGCGCGGCATCAGCGCGGAACTGGACTGCATTCTCGTCGCCCGCGACCGCAACCGGCAAATCTGCGACTTCGTCACCGGCCGCGGGCCGGTAACCGCCGAGCAGTTGGCCAGACACTTGTTGCCGGTGCTGGCAGTGGACGTCCTGCTCGTCAGCGACGCGGCCAATGCCTATAAAGCGTTTGCGCGGCAGGCCCGCATCACACACGAGGCGGTCAACGTCCGGAGTGGCATTCGGGCGCGCGGCGCCATCCACATCCAGGGAGTCAATGGATGGCATGGCCGCTTCAAGACCTGGCTGCGCCGGTTCAACGGCGTGGCCAGCCGCTACCTGGCCAATTACACCGGCTGGCAGCGCGTGCTCGACGCCGCCCGGTTGACGGCTCCCGCCCATTGGCTTCGGGTTGCGTTGGCCGCTGATCGCTAGCGGCACCGATGACCAGCGACAGGCTCGAAAAGTTCCGTACCCAGATGCAAAACCGACGCAACGCGCACAGCGCCAAATTGTTCCGTGACCTCGGCAGGCAAGACGTTTCAAATATGAATTAATTTTTCCGTGTCGGAATTCTTTACACATGAGCTGTCGTCACTTCGGGTCGCTTTGCTAACCCATTGATTCCTTGCGCAGAAATAACATCGGCATGAATATTGCTTGATGTAAGTCGCTACTCCAAAAACCAATAACACTTCTGCCCCTGGAAATTTTATGAAACTTACTACGGCACTCAAGGCATCTTTCGGCGCGCTGGCATTGGCCTTTGCGGCACAAGCTGGCGCAGGACCTATCCTCATGGTCTCCAACGGCATCCTGACAGGCGCGAAAAATGTCAGCGTCCAAGGGGCTTTGTACGACGTCACGTTTGTCGACGGCAGCTGTTCCGCCTTGTTCGGCGGATGCAACGGAGCGTCCGATTTTACTTTCACGACGCTGGGCAGCGCCCGTGCCGCTGCTCAAGCGCTTCTTGATCAGGTATTCGTTAGCGTGTTCGACACTGATCCAGAACTGACCTTTGGCTGTACCAACACGGCGTATTGTGATTCGTACATTCCCTACGCTACTGCAAGTGCAGGCTTCTACAAGTTGGTCGCTGCCAGCAATCGGGCCGACGCGCAAGCCGACTTCACCTATGACGGCACCGCGTCCTTCTCGAGCAACTTTGCCTCATATAGCGGAAATAATTTTGCAAGATTCCAGCTTGCCGGGAATGCTGTAGAGGCCGTCCCAGAACCAACTTCCATTGCCCTGTTCGGCCTCGGCCTGGCCGGCCTGGCATTCTTGCGTCGCCGGAAGTCATAGGCTGCTGGCCCATAGGCTGCCGGGCCATTACTCCATGGCGGTAATGGCCCGGATCGCCGTTTTCGCCTGATCAGTCCAGGGCGACGCGGTGCGCCATCCGGGGCGGTTCACGCGCTGCGTCGTCCTTCGCCGTGCGGGGCCAGTACCCGGCTGATGACCGCCTCACTCAGGCCTTCGCGGCGCAGCATCTGTTCGGCACGCTCTCGACCGAGCTCCTGGAAAACGGCAAGCGCGGCTTGCACGACGGCTGCACCGATCACGTCGCGGCGGCGGCCGGTATTGCTGTAGAACAGCGTGATCCGCGTATCCGCAGGCAGCTCTTGGGAATACGGTGCGCAACTCTGCTGGATGGACGCGTTGCCGTTCGTGTTGCCATGCATCAGCCTGTCGATGATTGCCTCGGGAACTTCCGACATTCGCCAATAGGCGAGGGCGTCGTCGATGCCGAGCATCTCCATGAATATCAATCCTGTCTCCACCCGTTGTGCCAACAACGCATCCTGGCGAAGCTCATGCATGGATTTCTTTTCGAATTGCCGATCCGTGGATCGGGCGCCGGTCGTACTGTCCGGAGCAGGGCATTCATCGGATATTCCCGCAGACGCGCCGTCGAGGCCCTGGACTTGCTGTATGCCATTGGCGCTCTGTTCGGCCCAGGTCGAGCCCCGCGTGTCGGCGGGTGGGCTGGCCGGAAAGCTCTCGCTCTTTGCGTCGCGATCCGCAACAGCTGTACGGACGACGTCGGCTCCACGGCGAACACCGGCGTCGGGTTGAATCGTCGCAGGCTCGATCATCCCAGCGACGGCGAGGCGCCAACGAGGACTACGGAGAGCTGGCGGGTTCGCAGCTGTGCCTGAAGTATGGCAGCGCTCGCCCTGGTGACCACCGGTTTTTCAAGACTGTCGAACATTGCAGTAATCCCAATAAGCTATGCAAAAAATACAGAAACCGCGTGCCAGCCGATATTACTACATTGCTTATTGATATTTAGTGTGTCACAAGAGAATTTTTTTGTCCGGTTGCCGCCACCGGTCTGAACGGCGCGATCGCCGATAGTGCTGGCCACCGGCTATGGCAGTTCCGTTGCCACCTCCGGCCCCAGTCGATTGATCACGCTGTAATTAATGCCCGTCCACCATTCCGAGCCTTCGCCCTGCAGTGCATCGAGTGAAGCAGCGATGGCCGGGTAGTCGGCACTGACCAGAAAATCCTCGACGTCGTTGAGCGATGCGAACGACAGTACCGAAACGGCATCGATCCTGCTGCCCTCCGGATCCTCCTGGGTCGAGCCGATGTTGTGCAGCTGGGCATAGCGCAGCACCAGTTCGCGCGTGGACGGCTGCGCCATGACAAGCCGGGCGTGTTCGCCCAGCAAGCGCCGCTGGAATGTCTCGCGCGACATGCCGGACGCGCGCATGTGGATCATGACCAGGCTGACCGGCTCGCGGTGGCGTGCGCTGGGTATCAGGATGTATTCTCGCGTGATCTCGCGCGTGACCATGCGGAACGCCACCTGCTCGTCCGCGACGATACGTTTGTCGAACTTTTCCTGGCCCAGCGTGTGCGCGAGGCCCGCTTCGTCGGCGTAAGCGATATAGGCGAAGCCGTCCCAGCGCGGGCGCGTGTATGCGGGAACGCGCGTCTCCGGATCGGACGGAAGGCGCCCATCTTCGGCAACCATGGCACGGTACGGAGGCGCGAAGAAAGAGGAGGGGCCGGATGCCACGCGGTGCACCTGGTCGTAGCGCAGCACGGCCGCCGACGAACTGCCCGGTTCGTCCCACGCGAACTTTGGTCCGTGGACTTTGCGCCAGTACTCGTCCCAATGCTCGAATGCCAGGTTGGGGTTGCCCTCCAGCGCCAACGCATGGGGGCGCCAGTTCGGAAAGTGCACCTCGTTGCCGTGGCGGCTCCTGGATGCCCCGGCATCCTGCGGCCGTTCGTCACGCGCCGTGTCGTCGACGCGGCTGACGAACGTCGGCGTCACGATCAAAGGTTTGCTGGTGGAATCCCGGGTCGTGCCCAGTGGAGGGCGGTGCTGATGATCGGTGCGGTCGAAGTCGGTCGCCATGGCATGCCTTTCGGAAGAGGGAACCACGACGATACGTGCGTCCCCGCGGCCTCTCGGTGCGGTGCTGCACGATATGCCTTTCTGCAGGCGTGCGACGGGTACTCGCCATGGGACAAGTATTTCGACGTGCCATTCAGATACCGATAGTAAGATGGCGTTTGCGGTTGCCACTGTGTTTTTTGATGGAATGTCCGCCCGGTTTCAAGGCTCCGATGCCACAAGACGCCAGGAAAGCCAACGAAGCGGGGCATTAAGAAAACCTGGACGGGCTCGGAAATGGATGAAGTCACGAAACTTACCGTTGAGCACTATCAAAAAACCTACGAACTGACTCTGCACGTCTGGGAGCAGAGAAATTCCACGTTCCTTTCCCTCCTCGCCGTTGTTGGCGCGGCGACGGTATTGACTTTCAATGTGCCGCAGGCTGAACCGCTTCTTGTCGATATCATTGCGAAGCTGGCGGATATCAAGGACACGGAACGCTTGAGGGATCTGAGGCAGAGTTTCCCGTACGGGATCGTGCAGAGCATTTTGCTCATGACAATTCTCTACCTGATGGTGATCCTGTATCACCGTACCACCTTCATCCTCCGCTGTTACCGGTATCTGGCTGCACTCGAGGACGAACTGAAGGTGGCGCTCCAGTTGCCATCGGGAGCAATCGCGTTCAGCCGGGAAGGAAGCTTCTACGCTGCCCACAAGGGAGGCCTGGCCCCGTTTGTCGCGTTTGCCTACTGCGCAATGCTCGGCGCCTTGCTGGTTGCTTTCCTCGGCTGCAGGATTTACACCGACTTCACTTCACAAAATTACGTTATCGCCGTTGTCGATGCGTGTCTTGCTGCTTTCACCATGCTTTTTTATGTCGGATATGCCCGTTCCGTCTGAGGCCGCTGGCAAAAGTATCAGGGGCTTATCACGCTTGACTACGCCACTCCCGCGCGTAGCCGTCGAGTTCACGCTGCGCAATGCGCGTGATCGTACCCATGCGGTGATGATTGCCATGCGGCGCGGCTACTGGGAAAACTGAGCGGTGTTCGCTACGCGAGAGAGCGAAGAACAGTGCCGCAGAACGAACAGCTCCGGCCGAGGTGATGCATAACGGCGCTTGTATTAGCCGGCACATGCTGGATGGCGTCTGCGTCCAGCGAAGTGCGTAGCAGGACAAGTCACGTCGTATATCTGCCGCGCGCCAGGCATTCGCCGGATGGGACGAGCCAACGCCTGGCACGTAGAAGAAACCGTTTGATTTCAATTTCTCTTCCTTAGCATACAAGCGAATAATCCGAACCCGGCAAGGAACATGATCCAACTGGATGGCTCAGGCACCAACGTGGCTGTTCCTACTACGCTGTTGGCTGTAGACATCCCTTCGATATGCAGACCGGCGGTGACTTTGAAGACCCGGGGACGGGTGTAGGAAAAAAACTCCGCATCGGGATAGAAAGACGGGGTAGGAACAGGATCGACTGGAAAATGCGGCACAGGCGGATCAGACAGTTCATCAAGCGAATCTTTTGAGAAGGACAGATTTGCCAGTATTAATCCACTCTGCCCGTCCTGTACTGAATCGAAGAATCCCGTCGACGGGTCTGCAACAAAGCCGACTGCAGTGACATTTCCGCCAAGTAATATTGCATTGGCGCGCAGCTCATAGGAGGTGTCCACATTAAAATTTTCGGCTTGATGCATGTGGGTATAATCCCCGAGCGAAGAATCATAGCTGAACTCCTGCACGCCCGAACTCTCGATTCTTCTTGTGCCGATTTGTCCAGATCCGGCAAGGTCTACCTTGACGTTGCCATCGCTATTTTCCGCCAATACGCCTTGGTAAATCAAAAATAGCGATGTATCTCCATTGCTCATTGACGAGATTGCCGACCACCCTGTCTCATTGTAATATCCGGTCCAACTCAGCGTCGTTCCAACAGGAATGTAGCCAAGCTTGTTCATGGCATACAGTGCATTGCCTTGCGCCTCTATCAACGACGTCAAGGATATTGTCGCCTGACGCGAATCCGGCGTTGCTGACACACTCGCATGGGGAAGCGCAAGTGCCAAAATCATGAAGAAGGAATATAATATTTCTGTGCTGGACTTGTGGTTCCACATCGCCTATCCCTCCCGAGTTTTACGAAAAAATCTCATCATTGGAGTCGCTTTTTGCCATTCGCGTGTAAACCGAACCGGCAACGAGGGAAAGTCCGATGAACAGCATGCTCCAGATTGAAGGTTCCGGAACCGCACTGATCGTGCCGGTCAGGACGCCAGCCGCATAAGTGCTTTCCAGGTCAATCAATGTCGATGCCTTGGTGATTGTTCCGGAGCCACCGATCACGATATCGATTTTTATGGGCCCCCAGGCGAGTGCATCAATCGGTACGGGTGAAACAGGCATGACAGGGGTGGTTGGCAGGACAGGGAAGCCGGCTGGATTCTCCTCGAATGCGATACCGGCCACCAGCAGGCCTGACGCACCATCGACTATCGAGTTTGAAAAGCCGGAAGCTGGATCGATGATGAATCCAGCCGGACTCAAGCTACCCCCAACCATCACACCCGACGCGCTCAGGCCCCAGTCTGAATCGATATGCCCCGATTCATAATGCTGCATGGTGGTGTAATCGCCGCTCGTGGAGTCATAGTCGAATTTTTGCGTCCCCGAGCTGTGAAAATTCTCATTGCTGATCAGCCCTGTTCCGGAAAACGTCACGTCGATATCTTCTCCTGTCGTTCCGCTCAGTATTCCACTGTATGCAAAATAAAACGGAGTGCCTGCAATGGTGGCCGTGGCAATAGCCGTCCAGCCCGACGTATTGTAATAGCCCGACCAGTTAACAGAGTCGCCATAGTCAAAATATCCCAGTTCTCTCAGCGATTGCATCGCGTTGGCCTGGACTTCAACCATGGACGCGATGCTGATGACATCCATCCGCGATGGCTGCTGCGCATGAGTTTCAGGATGAAGAGCTAACAAAGCAACGAACGTTGTGGAAAGTAATCCATGTTTTGTCATGGGCTGCATAAATCCTCCTGTAGCAGGGTTGTGGATTCGGGAGTCGTTGCAAGCATCGTCAATTTTCGCCAAATCGATCTGAATCACTGATCCGTGAATTGGCACATCCCCGAAAAGGCCGGGGTGCTTGAGCATGCAAGCACGATAGATGTTTTAGGATGATTTTATGATTTATACAAGGATTATTTTCCTGTTTTTATTGCGTATAAAATTCCAGAAAATATAGGAAATTTTAATTGCGGAACAGCAGGTTTGTACGCAATTCTCGCATTCCGAGCACGCGGTACGACGGCGGTTTATTGTATTTCGTTGTTTTTGGTTTTCAGGAATTTGATGTTGTTTCGTCTTATGAGCTAATGCCATTGAATTAATAAGGAGCCAGTGCGTTTGCTGTCGAGCATCCGGCCGGTCAGGATGCGCGATGAAATCCGGACCGGCAAACAGGTCCCGTCACCATCCGCCGTGCTGTCGCATCTCCCTCTCGAATGGGTGTTGCCGTCCAGTTCCGGGCTCGCTACCCTGATCAGCAGGTCGACCGTCCAGCGCGCAAGGCGAACTGCCGCGCGAACTGCGCTTGCCCGGCATCGACAATCTTTCGGCCATCGTCGACTTCCTGGCGAAGCGGCCCAACCAACGTTGAAGGGAACATCATGAGCATGCAGGATAAAGTCGCCGTCGTCACCGGCGCGGCCAGCGGTATCGGCAGGGAGATCGCCACGGTATTCTTCCGGAACGGCGCCAAAATCGTCATCGCCGACCTGAACCTGGAGGCGGCGCAGGCCGTTGCCAGCGAACTCGATCCCTCCGGCGCGCGCGCGATCGCGGTGGCGATGGACGTGACGAATGAAGAGCAGGTCGAGGCCGGCATCGCCGCCGCCGCGGACAAGCTGGGCGGTATCGACGTGCTGGTCTCGAACGCAGGCATCCAGATCGTGGCGCCAGTGGAGTCGTTCGCGTTTGCCGACTGGAAGAAGATGCTGGCGATCCACCTCGATGGCGCCTTCCTCACCACCCGCGCGTGCCTGCAGCGCATGTATGCGCAAAAGCGTGGCGGCACCATCCTCTACATGGGTTCCGTGCATTCAAAGGAAGCCTCGATGCTGAAGGCACCCTATGTCACCGCGAAGCACGGCCTCATCGGGCTGGCCAAGACGGTCGCCAAGGAAGGCGCGGTGCATGGCGTGCGCGCCAACGTCATCTGCCCGGGCTTCGTGCGCACGCCGCTCGTCGAAAAGCAGATTCCCGAGCAGGCGAAGGAACTGGGGATCAGCGAGGAGGATGTCGTCAGGAAGGTGATGCTGAAGGAAACCGTCGACGGAGAGTTCACGACCGTCGACGACGTGGCGCAGACGGCGCTGTTCCTGGCCAGCTTCCCGACCAATGCGCTGACCGGCCAGTCGATCGTGGTCAGCCACGGCTGGTTCATGCAGTGAGCATTGCAGCGTCGGCTTCGCCACAACCGGCCGCACTGGCCAACACGTGGAGGGCAAACCGCATAGGCATCGATCCGACGCGGAGAGCGTCCTGGAAAAGCGAATCCGACAGATGAACGGGCAGCGTGCCGACAATGGCGCCGGGCGTGGAAAAAGCCCTTGGCCAGCAAGTCGGCATGCAATCATATCGGGTACACTACTTGCCCATGGTGCAAGATCATGGTGCCTGAGCCGGGCGGGTCAGCCTGGTGCGGGCGCCGAGGGATCGCGCGCCGCGCGCGGCCCCGGCGTCGTCGACGAGTCTTCATGAATGTCAACTGGCACCCGGGCAGCTCATTCATCGCTGACTATGCTGCCAAGGTTCATGGACATCAGACCCGGAATTTCGTTTGTCGCGCGCAGTTCCAGGCTCATCCTGCTCTGGCCACTCATTTCGCTATGCATTGCCGGATTGGGCTGGGCTTCGATCCTCGACACGCTCGAACGGGAGCGCCGTACGCGGGAAGAGGATGCGTTGCGCGATGCCGCCACGATTGCGCGCGGATACGCCGAACACCTGGCGCGGACTTTCCACATGATCGACCAGATCCTGCAACACGTCCGCTTCGAATGGGCGCTCAGCGGGCAGCGCCTGCGGCTCGAAGGCCAGAATGCACCGGGGCTGTTTCCTTCCACCCCCGTATTCAACGTCGGCATCGTGGGCGCGGATGGCAAACTGATCACCAATACGCTGCCGGTTTCCGGGGAAGATGTTTCGGACCGGATGTATTACCGGTTCCAGAGAGCGCAGGAGAAGGACACGCTGTATGTGGGCGCGGCGGCACGAGGGCGGTCGACCGGCCGCAGTGTCGTTCATTTTTCCCGGCGCCTGGCCGGTGACGGCGGAGTCTTTGGCGGAGTGGTGCGCGCGGCGGTCGCGCCGGCATACCTGACGGCCAATTATGACCGCGTCACTCTCGGTAGCAACGGGCTGCTGTCGATCCTGGGCAGCGATGGTGCGATCCGGGCCAGCCGGGTTGGCGAAACCACCTATGCGTCCTTCACGAGTCCATTCGCCCCGGCGGCGCTGGCGGCGCCGGCGTTTCGCGGCGAACTGCTGGGCAAGCCCGGAGGCAGCATCCTCGTCGATGGCGCCGCGTGGTTTGGCGACCGGCGCAACCGTTACCTCGGCTGGCAGCAGGTGCCGGGATATCCGGTCATTGCCATTGCCGGCGTCGACCAGCAGACAGCGTTTGCCGCCTTCTCGGAGGTCAGGGCGAGCACGCTCGCGCGGACGGTCATCAGCAGTGCCGTCCTGGCCGTATTCACGCTGATCGCCATGGCGCTTTCCATGCGCCTCGGCTGGCGCAAGTACCAGATGGAACTTGCCCGCGAGGCGTACCGGCTTGCCACGGAAGCCGGTACCGAAGGGTACTATATCTGCCGCGCCATACGGGACAGCATGGCGGCCGTCGTCGACTTCGAAGTGGTCGATTGCAACCAGACCGGCGCCGAGCTGTACGGAAGGCCGCGCCAGGCCATGATCGGCGCCCGGCTGTCGCAGCTCCACAAGGGGGACGACGGTGACTGGCTTGCCCGGCTGCTGCACCGCTTCATCATCGCGATGGAACGCGGCGTCTTCGAGGACGAGATCGAAGTGCCGCTCAAGGGCGGGCGGGAGAAATGGTATCGCCTGAAGATGGCGCACTCGAAGGGCCTGCTGTCGGTGACTGCCTGGGACATCACGGAGAGCAAGCAGCATATGTTCGAACTGGAGCGCCGCGGCAATGAAGACCCCCTGACCGGCCTGCCAAACCGGCACTGGATGACCGCCTACCTGCCCGCCGCACTGCAGCGGGCCACCGACAGGGACGGCATGGTGGCGCTGCTGTTCATCGATCTCGACGGCTTCAAGACCGTGAACGACACCGCCGGCCACCAGAGCGGTGATGACCTGCTGCGCAATGTCGCGCGACGCCTGCGACTGGCTGTGCGGCCAGCGGACCATGTCGTGCGGGTTGGAGGAGACGAATTCATCGTGATCGTCGAGCAGGTGCAGGACCGTGGCGCGATAGCCCACATCGCGGAGCGCGTACTGCAGGCGTTCCATGAACGGTTCCACATCGCACAGGCCAGCTACCCCGTAGGCGCTTCGATCGGCATCAGCCTGTTTCCGGAAGACGGTACGGACATGCAGGAACTCCTCACGTATGCCGACGCGGCCATGTATGCCGTCAAGACCAGCGGCAAGATGAACTACCGTTTCTTCGATCGGGAATACTATGAATCCGTGCGCGCGAAAATCGACCGCAATGCGGAGCTCAGGCACGCGCTCGACGCCGACCAGCTGATCCTTTATTACCAGCCCCGGGTCGAGGCGGCCACGGGCGAGACCTGCAGCCTGGAGGCCCTGGTCAGGTGGAACCATCCGACCAGGGGGATCCTCGAGCCGATCGACTTCATTCCTCTTGCGGAGGAAACGGGATTGATCGTCCAGCTCGGCGAGGTCGTCATTGACAAGGTCTGCGCGCAGATTGCCCACTGGTCGGGGCAGGGGGCGTACGTCGTCCCGGTTTCCATCAACGTATCGCCCCGCCAGTTCAATGAATCCAACGTGACCGAAGTCCTGCGCAAGGCACTCCTGCGCCATGGGGTTGCCGCTGAACTCGTCGAGATAGAACTGACCGAGTCGTCGATGACTGCCGATAGTGTGCATGTCTCGCAATCCCTGGAAAGCATGCAGCAGCTGGGGATTGCCCTGGCCGTGGACGACTTCGGCACCGGCTACTCGTCGCTGTCGCAACTGCAGCGTCTCGATTTCGATGTGCTCAAGGTGGACAAGGCATTCACCGCCGAACTGGAAAAGACCAGGGAGGGCAGCGTCTTCTTCACGGCGATCATCACCATGGCCCACGCGCTGGGCATGCGGGTCGTGGCGGAAGGCGTGGAAACGGTGGAACAGGCCAGGCGGCTGAAGCAGCTCGGTTGCGACGAGTTGCAGGGCTACTTCATCTCGATGCCGCTGCCCGCCACGGAAACGCAGCCGATCCTGCCGCGGTGCGTGTTGTAGCACTGGCCTGGCTTCATGCCGCCTTCCGTACATGCATCGCTGCGTACGGCTCCCGGGGTCCCGGCAAGGCTGAAACCGGGTCAGACCCGGTTCAATGCGAGGCAAATAGGTAACCGGTTGTGGCGCGTCGGCGACGAACAATCGAGTACCTGTTGTCAAAGACGCCAAGTCATTGCCTGGACCGTTCAGGACAAACATAATTTCTGCTTCGAACTATAAATTGTACGGAGGGAAATTTGGACTGGTTGAGCAAGTTGCGCATCGGCACCAGGCTGGTGCTGGGTTTCGGTACGGTTCTCGTGCTGATGGCGGTGTTGGCGACCTTCGCCGTTTTCCGTTTGAGCGCCCTGGAACGCTCGGTGCTGGCCCAGAACGATGTCATGGACAGCAAGCTCGCGCCGCTTTACACGGCCCGTGAAGCACTGGCGCAGACCGGGCTTGCGGCGCGCAACGCGTTCATCTTTACCACGCCTGCCGAAGCGCTGCGTGAACTGGATTTGCTGGACAAGGAAAAGGCCTTGTACCTTGCCGCGCTGGAGGCCATGACGCCGCGATTCGGCAGCGACGAGCGGTTCCTGAAAGTTCGAACGGGCCTCCTGGCCATGGCGGAGGAACTGAAGCGCCCGCGCCAGTACCGCCTCGACGGCGAGATGGCGGCGTATGGCCGTTTCCTGGTCGAGGAGTGCAGCCCGCTGCGCCGTCGCATCGTGTCGGACATCGATGTGCTGGTCAAGGCAGTGCAGGCCGAATCCATGGCTGCCAGCGCTGCCGCGACGGCGGAATACGACGAGGCGTTGCTCAACATCGTGCTGCAGGCGCTGTTTTCGCTGGCTGTATCCGTTGCCGTCGGCGCAGTGATCACGCGCAGCCTGCTGCGCCAGCTGGGCGGAGAGCCGGCCTACGCCGCCGATATCGCCAGCCGGATCGCCGCTGGCCAGCTGGCGCTGTCTGTCAAGGTCCGCGGAGGGCAGGACCACAGCCTGTTGCGTGCCATCAGCGGAATGCGCGACAGTCTCGCCGGCATCGTCGGCCAGGTACGCGCCGGTACCGACCATATCGCCGCCGCGACAATGGAGATCGCCGATGGCAACCATGACCTGTCCGAGCGCACCGAGCGCCAGGCCGCATCGCTCCAGCAGGTTGCGTCGGCGATGGAGGAACTGACCGGTGCGGTTCGCCGCAATGCGGGCAACGCGCAGCAGGCCAATGCACTGACAACCGAAGCATGCGGTGTCTCGGTGGAAGGCGGGCAGGTGGTTCGCCGCGTCGTCGAGACGATGGGCCGGATCAGCGATTCCTCGGCACGGATCGGCGAAATCATCGGTGTCATCGACGGCATCGCATTTCAAACCAATATCCTGGCGCTGAATGCCGCGGTGGAGGCCGCACGGGCTGGCGAGCAGGGGCGCGGCTTTGCGGTCGTGGCGTCCGAGGTGCGTACGCTGGCGCAGCGCAGTGCCGGTGCGGCGAGGGAAATCAAGGCATTGATCGAGGAGTCGACGGGAACGGTGAGCGCCGGCGTGGCGCTGGTCAACGAAGCCGGAACCACGATGGAGAAGATTGTCTCGAGTGTGCAGAAGGTGAGCCGGATCATGGTCGAGATCACCGAGTCGAGCGGCGAGCAGCAGGCCGGCATCGAGCAGGTGAATCGCTCGATCGTCGATATGGACGCGGCCACGCAGCGCAATACCGCGCTGGTGGAAGAAGCGGCCGCCGCGGCCCGGCAATTGCAGGATGAAGCCGCCGCTCTCGCGGCGGTGGTGAGCATCTTCGTGCTGGAGCCGGGCAAGCACCTTCCACGGCTGCCAATGACCGCGGCTACCTAGCGGCGAGAGTCCTGCATCCGCTCCTTGCGGCTGCAGGCTTTGTCCGAGCGGGCGGTTACCCGGCGAAGCAGCCCTTCAGCGCGCCGGCTTCGTGCAGGCCACCCGGCCTGGCCGGGGCAGGCCGCCGGCGCGCCGCTATCGGATCACTGCAACGGCAGCCGCATCACCACTTTCAGCCCATGCGGCACGGCATCCTCCAGCGTGACGGTACCGCCGTGCCGGGAAACGATCTCCCTGACGATCGACAGGCCAAGGCCGCAACCCAGACCCTGGTCGGTGGCGCGCACGAAGCGCTCGAACACGCGGGCGCGGTCCGCTTCGGCGATGCCGGGGCCGTTGTCGCTGACGACGATGCATGCCAGGCCCGCGTCGCTCCCGACGCTGACCGTGATCTCGCTGCCGCGCCCCGCATAGTCGATGGCGTTTTCCAGCACATTGCCCAGCGCCTCGCCCAGCAGCATGTCGTTGGCCTGGATGCGCGGCGAGACCGGTTCGGCCGTGCCGCCGGAGTCTGCCATGCCCAGGTCGACGCCGGCGCGCAGCGCCCGCGGCACCATCGATGCCACCACGTTCTGCACGAGCGGCACCAGGTCCACCGGCACGGTTTCCTGCACCAGCGCGGCCTCGGGTTCGGCGCGTGCCAGCATCAGCAGGCGGCCGACCAGGTGGGCGCTGCGCGTCGCGCTCTGGTGCACCAGCTGCAGGCGCGCAGCCAGGGCCGGATCGCTTGTCTCCTCCATGGCCAGCTCGGTCTGGGTCTTCAGGCCGGCCAGCGGCGTGCGCAGCTGGTGCGCTGCGTCGGCAATGAAGCGCTTCTGCGCGTCGACCCGTTGCCGCACCGATGCCAGCAGGTCGTTCAGGGCCCGCACCAGCGAGCGCAGTTCCTGCGGCGTGGCCTCGACCCGCAGCGGCGTCAGGTCGGCCGGCGAACGCCCCTCGACCTCGCGGCGAAGGCGCAGCAGCGGTGCCAGGCCGGCGCCGGTGCCGGCCCAGACGATCATCGTCATCAGCAGGATCAGCGCGGACAGCGGCAGCAGCGTATCGATCAGGATCAGCTTCCAGATGTTCTCGCGGGTAGCCATGCTGCGCGCCACCTGCACCAGCATCCACTGCTGCTTGCCGGGCGGCTGGCCATAGGTCAGGTAAAGGGCGACGACGCGTACCTTGGTCGGCGCCGTGCCGTGCGCGCCGGTGCCGTCGGTGCCGGTCTGCGCCACTTCGCCATCGTAGAAATACGGCTGGTCAGGGCGCGGGGCCATGTGCCGCGGAGGCAGCGGGATATTGTAGTTACCGAGAATGAACTGGCCGGGCGGCATGCTGACGGTGTAGAAATACCGGTCGGCCGGATCGGCTTCCAGGATCTTCTGCGCAGCGTAAGGGAAGTCGATCACCAGCCGGTCGCCGACCTGCCTGACACGGTCGGCCACGCTGCGCGCGGCCTGCGACAGCGTGGCATCGGCCGCCTGGTTCACGTAGTGGACAGCCAGCCGGTAGGTGGCAAAGCCGCCGGCCAGCCACAGCACCAGCTGCGGCAGCAGCACCCATGCCACCAGCTGGCGGCGCAGCGACAGGCCGACGGCACGCGACGCGAGATGCCGCGACCAGAGCTTCAGCCAGCGCATGGCGTCGCCCGCGTCTTCACGGCCGCTGCGCGGGGTCGGCGTCTGCTTCCATCAGGTAGCCGAGGCCGCGCACGGTGCGGATCGCCAGGCCGGAATGGGCCAGCTTGCGGCGCAGGCGATGGATATGTACTTCCGCCGTATTGCCGGCACCGACATCGTTGCCGTCGCTGGCCCACGCGGCGGCAATCTGCTCCTTGGTGACGACCTTGTCGATGTTGGTCAGCAGCACTTCCAGCAAAGTGGCTTCGCGCGGGCTGAGCTCGACCGGCGTGCCGTTGACGACCGTGCGCCGCGTCTCGCGATCGAAGTCGAGGCTGCCGACGATCATTTCCGTGGCGGCGCCTGGCTGTTTCGAGCGCCGCAGCACGGCGTGCAGGCGGGCTTCCAGTTCGGGGAAGTCGAATGGCTTGGTGACGTAGTCGTCGGCGCCCGCCTTCAACCCGGCAACCCGGCTGTCGAGCTTGTCGAGCGCCGTCAGGATCACCACGGGCAGGTGAGGGCGCGACAGGCGCGCGTGCTTCAGTACCGTCAGCCCGTCGACCATCGGCAGGCCAAGGTCGAGGATGGCGATATCGAAAGCCTGCTCGGCCAGCAGGTATTCGGCGACCGCGCCGTTCGACGCGTGCTTGACGGTGAACCCGGCCTTGGTGAGCTGGGTGGTCAGGCCATTCGCGAGGATCGCGTCGTCTTCGGCAAGTAGGAGATGCATAAGGAATATTAACTGATAAAGCCATGCCTCACTGCGCCTGGCACGGTCAAGGCCCGTGCGGAGCGCGGCGGACGCGATCCTGCCCGGGGACGCGTGTAATAATACGTTAATATTACGAGATGGCGGCCATTCCCGCATGTCGCCCGCGATGGCAACCGCCAGTCGCGCGTATTGAGCAGTCATCGAGCTGTGATCGAGCCGTGATCGAGTTATGAGAAACGCAATGCATGATGTTCATCGGAGTGCGGCAAGCAGCTTGGCATCGCTGGCGGTGCTGGCCTTGCTGGCCACGCATTCGCCCGGCCGCGCAACGGGCCGGGAACTCGAAGTCTTTCACTACCTGGACATGCGCGCGGACGCGCAAAGGGTCGCGGTGCTCCAGGGCGCCATGAAATCGACCGGCTACCAATGGAAGGATTTCACGGTTGCCGGCGGATGGAGCGGCATGGGCGAGTCGATCCTGCGCCTGCGCGTGCAATCGAACAATGCTCCCGCCTCGGCGATGATGAAGACACCGCTGATGCGCCAGTGGGCGGCCAGCGGCGCCCTGCTGCCGCTGGACGACGTGGCGGCCGCGCAGCGCTGGGACGAACTGCTGCCCAGGGAGATCGCCAGCACGGTCAAGCACAACGGGCGCTACTTTGCCGTCCCGCTGAACATCCATCGGGTCAACTGGTTGTGGATTAACGAGCGCATCCTCAGGGAATCCGGCGCAGCGGTGCCGGCTACCTGGGACGAGTTTTTCGTCACCGCCGAGGCGATGAAGCGGGCCGGGTATGCCGCCGTCGCGTACTACGGCAGGGGTACCCAGAACCTGCTGCTGTTCGAGATCATTGCCCTCGGTGTCGGCGGGCGGGATTTTCACCGCAAGGCGCTGGTCGAATACGATGCCGCCGCGCTGACCGGGCCCGTGATGGCGCAGGTGCTGGCAACCTACCGCCGCATCAAGCCTTATACCGAGCAGCCGGTCGATGCCCGCATCAGCATGGAGCGCGGGGTCAGCGAGTTCCAGGCGGGGAAGGTCGGCATGCACCTGATGGGCGACTGGGCCAATCCGGTGTTCTATCCCCCCGACAAGGCTGCGCCGTTCACGTGCCTGTGCGTGCCGGCGCCCGGCACGAAGGACAGTTTCCTGTTTACGTCGGATTCGATGGCGATGTTCCGCGCGGCGGAGCCGCAGGTGCTGAAAGGGCAGCGGGCGTTCGCCGCCGCGGTCATGTCCGCGCCGGTACAGCATGACTACAGCCTGCGCAAGGGATCGGTTCCCGCCCACCAGGGCGCCGGCCTGGCGGGATACGACGGCTGCGCGCTGAAGACGGCCGCCGCGTTCCGCGCCGCCACGCTGGCGAAGACCCTGGAGCCCACCGTCGTGATGACTGCTTCCCGGGCCGTCGAGGACGGCCTGCAGTCGGTGGTCAGCGATTTCTGGAACAACGATCACCTGTCGGCGCAGGCGGCAATGCGCCGGCTGGTGGAAGCGACCCGGCGCCGCTGAACCAGCGGCGCCGCGAACGCCGGCCGCCCGGGCCGCGGGGTCAGAACGCGGTGCGCAGCGACAGCGTGTAGCTGCGGCCCGTCTCGTTGCTGTCGGAAACCGCATTGCTGAACTGCGTGTAGCGCTGGGTCTCGACATCGTTCAGGTTGACCGCGCTGAGCGTCAGGTCGGCGTTGTAGCGGAAGCCGAACATCTTCTTCAGGTTGATCCCCACCGTCGCATCCACCTGGGCACGCTCGGTCGTATAGGCGTAGGCGCCACCGGGAACGTTGAGCAGGCCAGTATTGCTGCTCGATACATGCTCGGCCGTGTAGTTGCGCGACACGCGTGCGGACAGGCCGTTGCGCTCGTAGTACAGGGTCAGGTTATGGGTGCGCGGCGGCACGCCGGCGATCGGCGGCGCGTCCGGCGCATCGTCGGTCTGCTTCGCGTAGGTGAAGTTGGCGGTGAAGCCGAAGCCCTGCACCGGCAGCATGTCGAGCGGCTGCTGCCACGTCAGCTCGATGCCGCGCACCTTCAGCTTGGTGTCGACATTGACCGGCGAGACCAGTTCGACGAGGTGCTGGTCGCGTCCGCCGCTGGCCAGCACGGCGGCCTGCTGGGCTGCGGTGAGTCCGATCTGTGCGCCGTTGCCGTACAGCGCGTCGAGCTGCGCCAGCGAGTACGTGACGCGGTCCGTGCCGGGCCGGTTGGTGATGTCCTTGGCGAACACGCCGGCCGCCACATACGCCTCGCGGCTCATGTAGTACTCCAGCCCGATGTCCAGGTTCATCGCCTCGAACGGCTGGAGGCGCGGATTGGTGAGCGTTCCCTGGCGCACGCTCTGGTCCAGCGACAGGCGCGTCTGGCGCAGGTCGGACGGATTGGCGCGCGTCATCGATTTCGACGACGACAGGCGGGCGATCAGGTCCGGCATGATGTTGTAGGCCGCGGTCAGCGAAGGCAGGATGTTCCGGTACTTCGTGGATTCATATTGCCAGGCCAGGATATCCTCGTAGCGGCCGCCGTTGTCGCTGGCGCCACCGGCCGGATTGTTGCGCGGGTCGGCGATCCGGTTCGTCGTGCCGATGGTCTGGTCGGTCTGCGCATAGCGCACACCCGCGTTGTAGCGCAGCGTGCGGCCGAACACTTCGCGGCGCCCGTTGGTTTCCACGTACCCCGACGTGACCTTCTCGCGGATATACCCGCCGCTGGTGCCGGGGCCGTAGCCGCGGTGGATATTGTCGCGGAAGTACTGGTAGTCCGTGTCGGCGGCAAACCTGTTCCAGTCCAGGGTGACGAAGCCGTTCTCGCCCGGCCGCAGATACTCCGGCACTCTGGCATTCGGGATCGCCGAGCCCAGGTAGGCCAGCGGCGTGGCCTGGCCGGCGGTGGCCTTGGTGCCATAGCCCGGATACGTGGTGGCGGCATCGGTCATCGGGCCCGGCGCGTCGCGGCCGTCGCAGGTGCGCAGCTGGGTATTGGGCGCCCAGAAGCGCGTGTTGATCTGGTTGCCGCAGGCGACATTCATCCATGCATCGCCCAGCGAGAAGTCCTGGTAGCGCCGTTCGATGTCGTCGACGGTGGCGCCGAACTTGAGGTTGAAGTCGCTGTCGCCCCAGGTCAGGTTCAGGCGCGCACCCTCGGTGGTGTTGGTGCGTTCAAACAGACTCATGCGCAGGCCGGACAGGCCCGGGCCGTTCTGGTACCAGCCGAAGTTGGCGGGATCGTTGTAGTCGACGTTGCCGGTGAAGGTGGGCGGCTGGCCCGGCACGGTGTTGTCGTACTGGATCACCGAGTTGGCCGAACGCGTTGCCAGCAGCACGCTGGGCTGGTCGCGCTCGAAGGTGCTGCGGGTCTTGTTGACATGGCCGTCGATCGACCAGTTGTCGGCGATGCGCCATTCGAATCCCGGATTGATGCTGTAGAACTCGGTCTTTTCCTTCATCCGCCGGTATTCCATCCCCCATGGCGTATTGGCCAGCGTGGCCCTGGTGATCGTGCACCCGTACGTGCAGTCGCTGCGATCGAACTCCATGCCGATCGGGATCGGCACATTGGCGCGGGTGCCGACGTTCATGGCGTCCTGCACCATCTCGTTGCCCTTGCTGGCGACGATGGTGTCGAGGTAGATGTCCATCTCGTCGTTTGGCCGCCACTGCAGGCTGACCGTGCCGCCGACGCGGTCGCGCGTGCCCTGGTAGACCAGGTGGCGGCCCAGGCGGCCCATCAGGCCGTTGTCGATCTGCTTGATCGTCGCACCGGGATTGAGCGCCAGCAGCATGGCCCGATCGATCGGACGCCCGGCCACCAGCTGCGCGCGCGCGTAGTCGGGCAGGGCGTTCAATGGCAGCCCCGCGGGGACCGTGTCCGGCGTCGCCTGGTGGCCGCCGCCGGTATTGTTCGGATTGTCCCCGGCGGCGGCCTGGTTGGCCTTCAGCTGGAAATTGCGCATCTCCACGACCTGGAAATCGTCGGTCTTGTAGTTGGTTTTTCCCCAGGCCACGCCCACCAGCGCGCCGACCTTGCCCCATCCGCGGGTCTGCCAGGTATTGCTGACCAGGGCCGATCCCGTATGGCCCCACTGGCCGCTCAGGTCGCGGTAGTTGCCCGATACGGTGAACGCCGAACGCAGGCCTGCCTTGTCGAACGGCCGCACGCTGCGCATGTCGACGGTGCCGGCGATGCCGCCCTCGATGACGCTGGCCTGCTGGCTCTTGTACACGGTGGCGCGGCGGAACAGCTCCGATGGCAGGAAATCCATGTCCACTTCGCGGTTGGCGCTGATGTTGCCGCCCGGGCCGCCGGCGGATGCCGACGCCATTGGCGCGCCGTTCAGCAGCACCCGCGTGAAGGCCGGGCCCATGCCGCGGATCGAGATGTTCAGGCCCTCGCCATCGACGCCGGAACGGGTGACCTGCACGCCCGGCACGCGCGCCAGCGCGTCGGCGATGTTCGGGTCGGGGAACTTGCCGATGTCTTCCGAGAACACCGTCTCGGACAGGCCGATGTTTTCCCGTTTTTCCATCGCGGACAAGGCCAGCGAGCTGCGGTAGCCGCTGACGACGATGGCCGGAACGACCGCGGGGGCGCTGTCGGAGGCGGCGGCGGTACCGGCGGTGGCGGGCGCCGCGGCTTGCGGATCGGCGGTTTGCGCGAATGCGCTGGAAATCATCCCGGCCAGCACCGTCGTGATGAAGATCTTGCCGTGCACGCCCTGCAGGCGGTGCGGCACAGCGCCCTGTCGAGTGGTTTTCATGTTCAGTCAGTCTCCGTTGTCGGCCGGCGGGTGCCGGCCGGCCGCTCGTGTGGCGGCACAAGTTGTCCATGTGTAAAGCAGCAGCGTCCGCATGCCGGAACGCTGCTGTTCGGAGGCATCGTGACCGAAAAATATTAACGCGTCAACGTTAATGTAGCTTAACAGTATCGGTGTCGCGAGACGATGAGGCCCCGCGACTGTATCAGTAGAAGGTTTATAACTGTATGATTTAAAACGGTTAAAAAACAAGAACTGGCGGAGATGCGATCGATTCTTGCGTTTGCCTGCGCTGCGTAAGTCAAAAATATTTCGTAAATCTGTTGTTAATTTAACCTGTCTCTGTGTATCGTATGCGCTCTTCCAAGGCCGGTGCCGCCCGCGCACCGGGAAAGCGTCCTGGCGCCCCGGCGCATCAAGGTCCAACAACAGAGACACGATGAGACAGACAATGTACGCAATTCCGATTCTCAAGAAGCTGTGCGGTGCCTGCGCCGCACTGGCGTTCCACCTCGCCGCCGTCCAGCCGGCGCACGCACTGGGCAAGCAGGCGATCGTCAGCTTCGACAGCGCACCGGCGGGAAGCGTCGCCCTGGTCGATGCCGGCCGCACCGCAGCCCTCTACGTCGACCCGGCCGACCATGCCGGGGTGCTGCGCGCGGCGCAGGACCTGCAAGGCGACATCGAGAAGGTGGGCGGCGTGCGGCCGGCCCTGAACAGGGCGGTGGCTGCCACCGGCGCCGACGTGGTCATCATCGGCACGCTGGGCCGCAGCGCGCTGATCGATGGCCTGGTGAGCAGGGGCAAGCTCGATGCCTCCGGCATCCGGGGCAAATGGGAGGGCTACCTGATCCAGACCGTGCAACACCCCATGCCGGGCGTCGAGCGCGCGCTGGTGGTGGCCGGCAGCGACAAGCGCGGCGCCATCTACGGCATCTATGAGATCTCCGAGCAGATCGGCGTCTCGCCGTGGCACTTCTGGGCCGACGTGCCCGTCGCCAGGCGCAGCAAGGTCAGCATCGCCGCAGCGCAGCGCATCGAAGACGCGCCGGTGGTCAGGTACCGGGGCATCTTTCTGAACGACGAGGCGCCGGCCCTGACGGGCTGGGTCAAGCAGACCTACGGCGACTACAACAGCCGGTTCTACGCGAAGGTGTTCGAACTGATCCTGCGCCTGCGCGGCAACTACCTGTGGCCGGCCATGTGGAACAACGCCTTCTATGACGACGACAAGGCGAACGGCAAGCTGGCCGACGACTACGGCATCGTCATGGGCACGTCGCACCATGAGCCGATGATGCGCGCGCACCAGGAATGGGGTCGTTACGGCAAGGGGCCATGGGACTATGGCCGCAACGCGAACGAACTGGCGAAGTTCTGGTCCGAAGGTGTCCGCAACACGAAGCAGTTCGAGCAGATCGTCACGCTCGGTATGCGCGGCGATGGCGACGAACCGATGTCGGAAGAGTCGAACGTGTCGCTGCTGGAAAACATCGTCAGGGACCAGCGCCGGATCATCGCCAGGGAGGTCAATCCGGACGTCACGCAGGTGCCGCAGCTGTGGGCGCTGTACAAGGAGGTGCAGGATTACTACGAGAAGGGCATGCGTGTGCCGGACGACGTGACCCTGCTGTGGAGCGACGACAACTGGGGCAATGTGCGCCGCCTGCCGACCAGGGCCGAGCGCAAGCGTCCGGGCGGCGCGGGCATCTATTACCACTTCGACTACGTCGGCGGCCCGCGTTCGTACAAGTGGCTGAACGTGACACCGATCCCGAAGATATGGGAACAGATGCACCTGTCATGGCAGTACGGCGCGGACCGCGTATGGATCGTCAACGTCGGCGACCTGAAGCCGATGGAAGTGCCGATCGAGTTCTTCCTCACGTACGCGTGGAATCCGGCGCGCTGGCCTGCCGCGCGCCTGCCGGAATACCTGACGCTGTGGGCCACGCGCGAGTTCGGCGCGGAACACGCGGCCGACATCGCCGACATCGTGGCGAAATACACGAAGTACAACGGCCGCAGGAAGCCCGAGCAGCTGGCGCCGGACACCTACAGCCTGGTCAACTACAACGAAGCCGAGCGGGTGGTGGCCGAATACAAGGCCATCGCCGCGCGCGCGGAGCGGATCCATGCGAGGCTCCCGGTGGAAAAACGCGACGCCTTCTTCCAGCTGGTGCTGCACCCGGCAAAGGCGGGCGCCATCGTCAACGAGATGATGGTCGCTTCCGCGTTCAACCGCCTGTACGCGGCGCAGGGCCGGGCTTCCGCGAACGACCTGGCCGACCGCGTGCGCGTGCTGTTCCGCATGGATGCCGAGCTGACCTGCCAGTACCACGAGGACCTGTCCGGCGGCAAATGGAATCACATGATGTCGCAGATGCACCTGGGCTACACGTTCTGGAACCAGCCGCCGCGCAACGTGATGCCGCCGGTGACCGAAATCCAGGTAACGAAGGAAGCGGAGATGGGCGTGGCCGCCGAAGGGACGGAGCATGCGTGGCCGCGCTGGGGCGCCTCCGGCCTGACCCTGCCGGCGCTGAATCCTTTCGATCGGCAGCCGCGTTTCCTCGACGTCTTCAATCGCGGCGAGCAGCCGTTCGACTACACGATCACGGCCAGCGAACCGTGGGTCACCATCAGCCATCCGGGCGGCACGGTCAAGCGCGACCAGCGGGTACTCGTCAACGTGCGCTGGGCCGACGTACCGGCCGGCGCGGAATCGGCGACGCTGACGGTGGCCGTGGCCGGAGCGGGCGGCGCGAAGGTGCCGGTCAGGCTGCCGCTGGCGAAGACGCGCACGGCCGGCAATGGCGCCTTCGTCGAGACCAGCGGCGTGGTGTCGATCGAAGCGGCCAGCCATGCGCGGGCGGTGGCACCGGAAGGGCGCCAGTGGCTGCTGGTTCCCGACCATGGCCGGACCGGCTCGGGCATGACGACGCTGCCGGCCGATGCCCCCGCGCTGGCGGCAGGAAAGGGCGGCATGCGCCTCGAATACCGCATGCAGGTCGACACCCCGGGGCGCGTGAAGGTGCAGAGCATCCTTGCGCCGACGCTCAAGTTCCAGCCGGGTCAGGGCTTGCGTTTCGCCGTGTCGATCGACGACGAACCGCCGCAGATCGTCAACGTGCATGCCGACGCGTCCGAGCGTCATTGGGCAAGAATCGTCAGCGACGGCGCGGCGGTCTTCACGACCACGCACACCATCGACAAGCCCGGGCTCAAGACGCTCAAGGTCTGGGCGATCGATCCGGGCCTGGTGCTGCAGAAGTTCGTCGTCGACCTGGGTGGTCTGAAGCCGTCCTACCTGGGACCTCCGGAAAGCCCGCGCGCGCCCTGAGCCGCGCGCCGCAAGCGCCCCTCATCCCCATCACCAACGTTTGAAGGAACACAGCATGGCCAGTCGCAGAGACGCCCTGAAAATGATCGGCGCTGCCGTTGCAGCGAGCACACTTCCTGCCACCGCAGCCGAAGCCGAAACCCTGAAAAGCATCGCCGCGGCAAAAGGCATGCGCTTCGGTAATGCCATGGGCAACCTGGACGACGGCAAGAACGGCGTCCGCTTCAACGACCCCGCCTACCGCGCGCTGATGGCCCGGGAATGCGGCATGCTGGTGGCCGAGAACGAAATGAAGTGGCCACAGCTCCAGCCCGAACCCGGCCCCTACCGGTTCGAGGCGGCCGACCGGATGGTGGCGTGGGCCAGGCAGGAGAACATGCTGGTCCGGGGCCACACGCTGGTCTGGCAGTCGCCGCGCTGGCTGCCGGAGTGGGTCAACCAGCACGACTTCGGCAGCCGGCCCGCGGCGATGGCGGAACGCCTGCTGGACACCCACATCGCATCGGTGTGCGGGCATTTCGGCAAGGCCGTGTTCAGCTACGACGTCGTCAACGAAGCGGTGGAACCGAAAGACGGCAGCCTGATCCAGAACGTGCTGGCCCGCCACCTGGGAACGCTGGACCAGATCGATCTCGCGTTCCGTCTGGCGCGGCGGCATGCGCCGTGGGCCCAGCTGGTCTACAACGACTACATGGGCCCGGGGCAGGGCAGCGCGAAACACCGTGCCGGCGTGCTGAAGTTGCTAGCCGACCTGAAAGCACGGGGCACGCCGATCGACGCGCTGGGCCTGCAAAGCCATATCGGCGATGCGCTGCCGGCCAGCGCGATGGCGTCGAACGGCGAATGGCGCAAGTTCCTCGACGAAGTCACGGCGATGGGCTACGACCTGCTGATCACGGAATTCGACGTCAACGACCGCAAGCTGCCCGCGGCCGCCACCGGGCGGGACGCCGGCGTGGCGGCCATCGCGCGCGATTACCTCGACCTGACGCTCAGCTATCCGCGCTGCCGCGATTTCCTGCTGTGGGGAATGGCCGACCACGTCAACTGGCTGCAGGTGTGGAAGGACGCCAGGCGCCCCGACGGACTGCCGCAACGCCCCACGCCGTACGACGACCGGCTGCAGGCCAAGCCGCTGCGCGAAACGATCGCCCAGGCGCTGCGCCACATGCCGCAGCGGGCCTGAGCGCAAGACAGCGCGCATCGGCAGTGCGCGGGCCGTACCGCATTCCGGACTGCAGCGCCACGCTGCAGTCGTACCGATGGCGCACTCCCGGCCAGCGGCGTTTTCGTGGCAAGCGTTCAATAACAATGGAGACAATATGAGAAATCGTGTTTTGCCGGGAACGTTCACGCCGCTGCTTGCGGCTGCGGTGTTGATGGCGCTGGCGGCTCCCGCCGCGAGGAGCCAGGCGGTCGACGTCGCGCCGGATACCACGCACCAGGTCATCCGCGGATTCGGCGGCCACAATGGCGCCGGCTGGATAGCGGACCTGACGCCGGCACAGGTGGACACTGCATTCGGCACCGGCGACGGACAGCTCGGCCTGTCCATCATGCGCATGAGGATCGATCCCAACCCTGCCGCGTGGCAAAGGCAGGTCGCCACCGCCAGGCTGGCCAAGGCCAAGGGCGTGACGCTGTTCGCCACGCCATGGACGCCACCGGCCCACATGAAGACCAACAACAGCCTGATCTCGGGCAGGCTGCTGCCGGAATACTACGCCGACTACGCCACGCATCTGCTGGGCTTTGCATCGCTCATGCGCGACAACGGCGCTGAGCTCCATGGCATCTCGATCCAGAACGAACCGAACTGGGACGCCACGTACGAAGGCTGCCTGTGGAACGCGACGGAGTTCATTCATTTCCTGACCGCGCAGGGCGCACGGTTCGATACCGTCAAGGTCATGGCCCCGGAAACCCTCAACTTCAGCAAGGCGTTCTCCGATCCGATCCTGAACGATGCCGCAGCCGCGGAGCATCTCGATATCGTTGCCGGCCACCTGTATGGCGCCAGCCCCAGCGACTATCCGCTGGCCCGTGCAAAGGGCAAGGAACTGTGGATGACCGAGCACTATACCGACAGCTCGTCCGATGCCAACGACTGGGCCAAGGCGATGCCGGTCGGCCTGGAGCTGCACAACAGCATGAAGTCGAACTACAACGCCTACGTCTGGTGGTATATCCGCCGCTCGTACGGCTTGATGACGGAGAACGGGTTGGTCAGCAAGCGCGGCTACATCATGTCGCAATACGCCAGGCATGTGCGCCCGGGACTGGTGCGCATCGGCGCCACCGAGAAACCTTACCCGGATGTTTACCTGACGGCCTACAAGGACGACGCGGGCAAGATCGTCCTGGTCGCGGTGAACACCGGTACCGAGGAGCGCCAGCTGGACGTCGATTTCAACACGACGACGGCCACCACGCTCGCCCGGTACACCACCTCGGCGGACGCCAACAACATCGAGGACGGACAATACGAGGTCGTCAACGGCAAGGCCATGGCGTTCATCGCGCCGTCCAGCGTTGCCACCTTCGTCAAGCATGCGGCGGACGTGAACGTCACGCGCAGCCTGCGCATCGTCAGGAGCGGACTGGTGCCCAACCGCTTCACGGGCCTGTTCACGGGAGCGGTCTCCCTCACCAATACTTCCGGCCTGCCGCTGAAGGGCAAGATGCGCCTTGTGCTCGATGACCTGCCGCCAGGGGTCAGCCTGGAGAACGGCGAGCAGGGCGCTTCTTCCACGCCATTCATCACCCTGCCGGATTCGGATCTCGAACCCGGCGAAACGGTCATCGTCGCTACACGGTTCGCGAACCCGGACAGGGTGAATATCCGCTACACCCCGACCGTGCACAACGCCACCTACTAAGGAGACATCACATGACCACGAACTTCAGGACATGGTGGGCAGCTCTCGTGCTGGCAATCGGCTTTAGCGGCGCCTGCGGCACCGCGCTGGCCGGACCGATCTACCATGTGTCGATCGACACCAGTCGATTCCAGGGCAGCGGATATCTCGGCCTCGCCTTCGGCGCACTGTCCGGCGCCGCGCCGGCCACGGCTGTTCTCGGCAATTTCAGCGGGGATCCTGGCGGGGATCCGGTATCGGCCGGCGATGTCAGCGGCGATATCGGATCGTCGCTGGTATTCGGCAACGGATCGAGCGATACGGAGTGGCTGCAGGGAGTGAACTTTGGCGGCGACCTGGCGTTCGACATCAGCTTCGACATGGGCGACGTGGGCGATATCGGTTCCAGCTTTACCGTGTCGCTGATCAACGCCGCCATGGATGACTACGTGGCGGGCACCGTCGGCAACTTCATCGTGTTCGACCTGCTGCCCGGCGCGCCGGACAGCCTGTCGGTGGCCGGCGATTTCGCGCAGGTCAACGCGATACCGGAGCCGGCCGGCCCGCTGCTGTTCATGACGGGCCTGGCAATGCTCATGATCGGCGTCCGGCACGGCCGCCAGGCCCGCGGCTGATGGAAACAGCGTCCGGCAAAAGCGGGCGCGGCGCGAGCGGAACCCGCGCCGTGTTCACGTCACCGGGCGCTTGACAGCCGCCGCTTCAGCGGCCGCCGGCCGCGAACTCGCGCGCCGGCAGGCGCACCTTGACGGTCGCCAGCGGCGCGTCGGCCGCTTCGGCCAGGATCACCGTGTACTCGCCGGCGGCGATCTTCCACTTGCCGCTGGCGCTGTCGAACACGGCCAGCGTGCGCGGATCGATGGCGACACTGCTGCTGCGGCTTTCGCCGGCCCGCAGCGCCAGCTTGTCCCAGCCGCCCAGGCGCTTCGGCGCCTCCCAGCCGGCGCCGGCCTTGCTGACATAGACCTGCGGCACCGCCTTGCCGGCGCGCTTGCCGGTATTGGTCACGCTGAACGACACGCCGATCGCGCCATCCTTTGCCGCCGCCGCCAGGCCGGTGTACTTGAACGCGGTGTACGACAGGCCGTGGCCGAACGCAAACAGCGGCTTGTGGCCTTTCTTGTCGAACCACTTGTAGCCCACCGCCGCGCCTTCGATGTCGTAGTCGGTCGAGAAACGCGTTCCTTCCGGCAGGCCGGTACCGTCCACCACCGGGCGCGGCAACTGCTCGGCCGACATCGGGAAGGTGGCCGGCAGGCGGCCGGACGCATCCACTTCACCGGTCAGCACGCGGGCGATCGCCTCGCCGCCGCGGCTGCCCGGGTACCAGGCCTGCACCACCGCGTCGACATTGTCCAGCCATGGCATGGTCACCGGCGAACCGGTTTGCAGGACCACCACGGTGCGCTTGCCGGCGGCCGCCACGGCGGCGATCACCGCGTCCTGGCCGTTCGGCAGGGACAGGTCGGGCTGGTCGATGCTCTCGGCGGTCCACTGCGTGGCGAAGACCAGGGCCAGGTCGCTGGCCGCCGCCACTTTGGCCGCGGCCGCCGCATCCTTGCCGTCGTGGTAGACGATCTTCGCCTGCAGGCGCTGGGCCAGCGCCTGCATCGGCGAGGAGGGCAGGTAGACGATCGGGCCGGGGAACGTCTTCGGACCTTCGTTCGGCACCGGCGAGCCGCCGATCGGGTACACCTGCGAGGAACCGCCGCCCGACAGCACGCCCACGTCGGCATGGCCGCCGATGATGGCGATGGTGCGCTCCGTGCCGGCCAGCGGCAGTACGCCGTTGCGGTTCTTCAGCAGCACGATGCCTTCCTCGGCGACCTGCTGGGAAACCTGCGCGCTGGCGGCGAAATCGATCTTCTCCGGTTCGACCCGTACCGGGTGCTCCATCGCGCCGTTGGCGTACAGGGCGCGCAGGATGCGCTGCACCATGTCGTCGAGCCGGGCCTGCGGCACGTGGCCGTTCTCCACCGCTTCCTTCAGCGCGCCGTTGAAGTAGGGCGACTGGTCGAACGGCCAGCCGGACTGCTGGTCCAGGCCGGACAGCGCGGCCGGGATCGTCGAATGCACGGCGCCCCAGTCGGACATCACGTAGCCCTTGTAGCCCCAGTCGCGCTTGAGCACCTTGTTGAGCAGGTAGTCGTTCTCGCAGGCATAGGCGCCGTTGACCAGGTTGTAGGCGCACATGACGGAACCCGGGTTGCCACGCTCGATGGCGATCTGGAACGCCAGCAGGTCGGACATGCGGCCGGCCGCGTCGCCGATCTTGACGTTGACCTTGAAGCGGCCGGTTTCCTGGTCGTTGTAGGCGAAGTGCTTGACGGTGGCCACCACGTGGTTGGACTGGATACCGCGGATCTGCTCGCCGCCGATGATGCCGCTCAGCAGGGGGTCTTCGCCCGCATACTCGAAATTGCGGCCGTTGCGCGGCTCTCGCTGCAGGTTGATGCCGCCGGCCAGCATTACGTTATGGCCGGACAGGCGCGCTTCCTTGCCGATCATGGCGCCGCCGGCGTAGCTGAGTGCCGGATTCCAGCTGGCCGCCGTGGCGATGCCGGCCGGCAGGGCGGTGCGCTGGCGCGGCGACGGATTCGGTTGCGACGCCACGCCGGTCCCGGCATCGGTCAGCTGCTGATGCGGAATGCCCAGGCGCTCCACGCCGGGGATGAAGCCGGCGGTGAACGGCACCCCTTCCTTGGGCTTCGCGGTGCCTTTGAAGTCGGTGGAGAAATAGCCGAACACGGTCTGGATTTTTTCATCCAGCGTCATCGCGGCGACGGCAGCGCGGGCGCGCGCGTCCGGATCATCCTTGCCGGGGGCAGTGTCGGCCGCCATCGCCTGCACAGCGGACGCGATAAGGGTCATTGCAAAGGCGCCTTGCCTAAAAGTCCTGCTGATCTGTCTCATCCATTTCTCTCTGTTAATTATTCAAGCCGGCCTGGCCGGACTGCCTGCAAGCGCGCGCGCACGTTCCTGCTCGAATACGCAAAAAAGCACGTCAATAGCGCACGTGAAATCGATTTCAGCGCATCTTCCTGACCGCCAGGCGGAAAGTCAAGTGTCCCGTAGCAGGCAACCTGATATTTTTGAAAAATTCGTATTTTTACTACGTTTAGTGATTTCCACTAAACAAATCTGTTGACGGAACTTCATGGTAGCCGGTAACTTTCGCCTCCTGAATTCGTTTTCATAATTGGGTTGGTGAAAATCCCACCGTACTGACCCAATGCATCTCGACACCCGAACTTGCCTTCGGGTTTTATTTGTCGAGTTGTGAAAACGATTTCAACGACCTGCGGCGCGCGGCCCGTTCGCGACGCCAACAAGAGCAGGCATCGACCCAACCAAAGTTTGATCTGCATCGGAGACAGAATGAAGCACTGCAAGAAGACGGCGATCGCTATCGCCGTGTCCCATATCGCCCTCCTGTCGGGCGGCGCCGCCCTGGCGCAATCGACCGAGGCTGCGGCGCCCGCCGCGAATGCCAGTGTCGTGGTGGTGTCGGGCCAGCGCGCCGCGCTGCAGTCGGCCCAGAAAATCAAGCAGGATGCCGACGAAGTCGTCGACTCGATCAATGCCGAAGACATCGGCAAGCTGCCGGACCGCTCGGTAACGGAGGTGCTGCAGCGCGTCGTCGGCGTGACGATCGACCGCAGCATGGCCGGCGACCCGCAGCACTACGCGGTGGAAGGGTCGGGCGTGGCGATCCGCGGCCTGAACTACGTGCGCTCCGAACTGAACGGCCGCGACTCGTTCTCCGCCAACGGCGCCCGTTCGCTCAGCTTCGAGGACGTGCCGCCCGAACTGATGGCCGGCGTCGACGTGTACAAGAATCCGTCCGCCGAACAGATCGAAGGCGCGATCAGTGGCCTGGTCAACCTGCGCACGGCGATGCCGTTCGACTTCAAGGGCTTCAAGGGATCGGTCTCGGGGCAGATGTCGTACTCGACGCTGCGCGAGGGCAAGCCGACGCCATCGACGTCGCTGCTGCTGTCGGACCGCTGGAAGACCCGCTTCGGCGAGTTCGGCCTGCTGGTCGATGTCGCCAGGTCGCAGAGCGACACCCGCACCGACAATTTCCAGATCGAGCCGTACTACCGGCGCGACGACCTGGTGCCCGGCCGCACCGTGTGGGTGCCGACCGGCGTTACGTGGCGCACCATGGAGTTCGAGCGCGAGCGCAAGGGCCAGTACGCCGCGGCCCAGTGGCGGCCGAACCGCGACCTGTCCACCTCGCTGACGTACTTCAAGTCCAGCTACGAGAACAGCTGGAGCGAGCAGGCGATGCTGATGAAGCACACCACGCCGTACGCGATCCAGGTGGCCGACGGCGTCTACGATGCGAATGGCGCGCTGCTGTCCGGCACGCTGTCGGACCCGGAACACGGCGGCATCAACCTGAATCCGGATCGCCGCGTGTCCAGCCGCAATTCGTCGACCACCGATATCGCCTGGAACGTGCAGTGGCGCGTCAACCCGGACTGGACCATCCGCAACGACCTGCAGCGTATCCGCGCCAGGACCGGTTCGCTCGACTCCGACGTCGCCACCGGCATGCTGCTGCAGAAGCAGGGCGTCGACCTGACGACCAAGCTGCCAACGCTGGTGTTCGACGACGCCGACCGCGCCGCCATCGCGGACCCGAACAATTACTACTGGGCCTACACGATGGAGCACCTGGACCGCTCGACGGCCAGCAACGACGTGTGGAAGACGGACGTGCAGTACAACTTCGACCACAAGGTGCTGCGCGACGTGCGCTTCGGCGTGCGCTTCACCGACCGCAGGTCGACGACACAGAATTCCAACCCCAGCTACAACTGGCAGGCCATCACGCAGCCCTACATGCTGGGCTGGAACATCCCCACGCTGGCCTACCTGGGCGACCCGCGCTTCAATAACGAAGTGCGCGTGCACCCGTTCGACAATTTCTTCAACGGCGATGCTTCGGTGCCGGCGGCGGTCTTCCCGAGCGACAGCCTGGCGCGCGGCTATCCCGACAGCTACGCCACGCTGCACAGCTACCACACCATCCTGTGCGAGCAGCAGGCCGCGGCGCAGGGCTGGGGCACCTGCGAGCCGTGGAAGCGTGCCACCTTCGGCACCGATCCGGCCGAAATCAACGACGTCGCCGAGAAGACCAAGGCGTTCTACACCCAGCTGCGCTTCGGCTTCGACGACCTGAAGTATCCGGTCGACGGCAATATCGGCGTGCGCTACGTGAAGACCGACATGCGCGCGGCCGGCTACACCGTGTTCACGCCAAGCGTGGTGTCGATTCCGCCGGGCGCCGCCGTGACCGGCGTGCCGGTCCCGGACATCAAGGCGTTCGCGCAGCAGGCCGATTTCGAACATTCGTACAGCAACGTGCTGCCGAGCCTGAACCTGCGCCTGAAGGGTACGGGCGGCTGGCAGTTCCGCCTGGCGCTGGCGAAAGCGATGTCGCGACCGGATTTCGGCCGGCTGCAGGCCTATAACCGGCTGTCGCAGCAGGTCAACAGCAGCGTCAATCCCGCCACCGGCGCCGTCAATATCGACAGCGTCAGCCTGAGCGGCGAAGCCTCCGGCAACCCGATGCTGAAACCGACCATGTCGACCCAGCTGGACGTGACCGCCGAGTGGTATTTCGCGCCGGGCGGCTCCTTCACGGTGGCGCTGTTCAACAAGCGCCTGAAGGACATCGTCGTCGACCAGATGGTCAGCGTCGAACTGCCGGATTCGGCGGGCGCGCTGCACAGCTTCGCCACCACGTCGCCGGTGAACGGCGCGAAAGGGCATGCGCGCGGCTTTGAACTGGCCTACCAGCAGTACTACGACAATGTGCCGGACTGGCTGAAGGGCATCGGCGTGCAGGCCAGCTTCACCTTCGTCGACAGCGCGCGCGACCTGTACAACCCGGTGTATTCCGAGTACTGCAGCGGCAGCGCCGACGGTGCCGCCAACCTGAACCTGAACATCAACGGCTGCGATACCGATGGCCGCGTGTTCGGCAACCTGCCGCTGCAGGGCCTGTCGCGCCAGAGCGCCAACCTGTCGCTGATGTACGACCGCGGCCCGGTCTCGGCGCGCGTGGCCTACAACTGGCGCTCGCGCAACCTGCAGTCGGTCAATGCCTGGGGCGCACGCGGCACCGACGGCAAGGACACCAATCCGGCCAGCCCGACCTACGGCGCCGAGAACCTGGCCTGGGGCCTGCCGCTGTGGGCCGAGGCGTATGGCCAGATCGACGCCTCGATCTTCTACAAGCTGACGGAAAAGCTGTCGATCGGCCTGGAGGCGCAGAACCTGACCGACGTGAAGTTCCGCCAGACGATGGACCAACACATCGGCAACATGAACCACACCTGGTTCAAGACGGGGCCGCGCTACACGGCGCAGCTGCGTTACGACTTCTGAGCCAGGGTGTTGCACGACAGGCCGGCCGCCCGGCCGGCCTGAATGGAGACGCAGTACCTTATTAGAAGAGGACACCATGAGGATTATCCCGATGCACACCATGCTGCGCCCGGCACTGGCCGCGCTGGTACTGCTTGCCAGCGGTGCCGCCAGCGCGGCGCCGACCTGCGCCGCAACCTATGCCACGCGCGACGACTGGGCCAATGGCTTCGTCGTCGACATCGTCGTCGCCAACACCGGCAGGACGACCGTCAGCGGCTGGAACGTCAGCTGGGACTACGGCAGCCCGGTCGGGCTGGCCAACGCGCCGTGGGGCGCCCAGGTCGCCGTCAGCGGTGGCCGGGTGACCGGTACCGGTAACGGCAGCCAGGCGACGATTGCGCCGGGCGCCAGCGTGAGCTTCGGCATGCCGCTGTCGTATTCCGGGGCCCGCCCGGTGCCGGGGAAAATCACGGTAGCGGGCGTCAATTGCGTGGTCCAGGCGCCCAACCCGAACCTGTACAGCGACCCGCAGTCGGCCGCGGCGCGCTGGGTGCGCGACAATCCGGGCGATGGCCGCGCCGCCGAGATCGGCCCGCGCATCGCCAGCCAGCCGGCCGCGCGGTGGTTCGGCGGCTGGAGCGGCGACATCGGCAGCGCGGTGGGCGGCTACGTCGCCGCGGCGGCGGCGGCGGGGCGCGTGCCGGTGCTGGTCGCCTACAACATCCCGGCACGCGATTGCGGCCAGCACAGCGCCGGCGGCGCCGGATCGGCGGCCGCCTACCGGGACTGGATCGGCGCGTTCGCCAATGCGATCGGCACGCGCGAGGCGGTGGTGGTACTGGAACCGGATGCGCTGCCGCAGCTCGACTGCCTGGATGCCGCGGGCAAGGCCACGCGCCTGCAACTGTTGCGCCATGCCGTGGCGCAGTTCAACGAGCGGGCGCCACGTGCGTCGCTGTACATCGACATCGGCAACAGCGACTGGCTGGAGCCGGCCGAGGCGGCCGCCCGTCTGGCCGATGCGGGCATCGCCAGCGCCGAGGGTTTCGCGCTGAACGTGTCGAACTACCGTACCGACGGCGAAAGCAATCCATACGGGATCGCCGTGAGCAGCGCGCTGCAGCAGCGCACCGGCTGGGGCAAGCCGTTCGTCGTCGATACCAGCCGCAACGGCGCGGGGCCGGACGGCAAGGAATGGTGCGATCCGGCCGGCCGCAAGATCGGCGTGCCGCCGCGCGTGAACGCGGTGGGCAGCCAGCCGGCCATGACGCTGTGGGTCAAGGCCCCCGGTGAAGCGGACGGTTGCGCGGCAGCGGCCGGCACCTTCCTTCCCGAGATGGCCTACAAGATGATTCACGGGTACTGATCCGGCGTCGTGAGCCCGTGGCGGCGCCATGCCTGGTGCATGCGCCGCCGCGCCGCGATTTCCCCCGCAAGGGGTTTCCTTCCATATCAAGGCCGGGTGCGTCCCGGCCTGCCTGACGAGCTGATGACCATGCCGCTGCACACGATCGACCCATCCGCCCCGAACGACCACCTCGCCGCTTTTGCCGGCGGTCCGCGCCTGCTGGCGGACATCGGCGGCACCAATGCCCGCTTCGCGCTGGAACTGGCGCCGGGAGCGGCAAGCCATGTGCACGTCCTGCCATGCCGGGCGTACCCGACGCTGGCGGCGGCGCTGCGCGCCTACCTGGCACACGCCGATGTGGCCGCCGCCGCGCCGGCGGTGCGGCATGGCGCGATCGCCATTGCCAACCCGGTCTCCGGCGATTTCGTGCGGATGACGAATCATCACTGGCAGTTTTCCATCGCGCAACTGCGCGACGAATGCGGCTTCGAGGTGCTGGTGGTGGTCAACGATTTCACTGCCCTGGCACGCGCGCTGCCCTTTCTGGGCGAGCGCAAGCGGCAGCTCGGCGGCCGCCTCGCCGTGGCGGATTCCCCGCTGGGCGTGATCGGCGCCGGTACCGGCCTGGGGGTGTCGGGCCTGATTCCCACGGCCGCCGGCTGGACGGCGCTGCAATCCGAAGGCGGCCACGTGAGCTTCTCGCCCGTCAACGAAACGGAGGTCGAGATCTTTCGCTTCGCCAGGCGCGAATACGGCCACGTGTCGGCCGAAAGGCTGATTTCCGGTACCGGCATCGAGCTGGTCTACCGCGCCCTGGCGGACCTGCGCGGGGTGCCCGCCGAAGCGCTGTCCGCCGCCGAGGTGACGGAGCGCGCGCTGCGCGGCACCTGCCTGCTGTGCGACGAGACCATCGAAGCGTTCTGCGGCATGCTCGGCACGGTGGCCGGCAACCTGGCCGTCACGCTGGGGGCGCGCGGCGGTATCTATATCGGCGGCGGCATCGTGCCGAAGCTGGGGGAACGCTTCGACCGCTCGTCGTTCCGCGCGCGCTTTGAAAAGAAGGGCCGTTTCGACGGCTACCTCGGCGCGATCCCCACGTATGTGATCACGGCCGACTATCCGGCGTTCATCGGCGTGTCCGCAATCCTCGCGGAGCGCCTCGCCGGACGGTAGGCCCGGCGGTCCGGCGGGGCGGCGTTGCTTTTCCCCGACAATTCCACGGAGCGTGCCTCGTGCCGATCCGGTCGCGCAACCGCGCTGCCACTCTGCGAAGACCCGGCTGATACCGATTGTGGTATCGATTCCAACATAAAAGTGATTGATTAACCGGTAGTCGCTGTCGTACATTGGTTTCGCACTTCCGCGCCCGCATGGCGCTGGAAGGGCGCCCAACGCGCCGCAGAGCGCTGTCCACCAGAATTCACATGTCATCGGGTACCGGCCCACCAGCCAGAGGGTACCGCCATGCACTATCCCACGACCGGCCGCTCCGGCCACGCCTCCCGTGCCGGGCCGCGCCATCGCGCGCCGGCCCGCTTCGTCTTCATTTTCCGCGTTCTTCCGCCGTGCCCGCTCCCGGCGCGGCTGTCCGCGCCGCCGTGGACGCGGACGGCACTTGTGATCTTGCAGGAGCCGGCCATCGGTAGCTGATGGCCGGCAGCAGCACCCGCGGCTGGTATGCCATGGCTGCGCCACGACTCCCTGGAGCCGCGGCGCGCCGATGGACAGACCAGCCGCGGCATAACGGCCAACCGCTCAGACGGCGCCATTCACCAGAGACGGAGACACTATGCATTCACCATTCCAACGCACCCTGATCAATCTTGCCGTGGCCGCCGCTTGCGGCGTGCTGGCACTGCCAGCCCATGCGCAGGACGGGCAGGCGGGCGCACGGTCGGACGAAACCAGGCCGGACGAAACCAGGCCGGACGAAATCAAGCCGGACGACGGCGGGCAGGCCCAGGCAATGCCGGGCCAGGCGCCGGCGGCCACGCCGTCCGCAAGCGCGGCGGCACCCGAGCCCGCCGGCCCCTCGAACACCGTGATCGTGTCGGGTTCGCGCATCGCGGCGCGCGGCTTCAGTCAGCCGATTCCCACCACGACACTGACATCGGCCGACCTCGAAAAGGCGGCCAAGCCGAACCTGTTCGAGACGCTGGTGGAACTGCCGGCCCTGCAGGGCAGCACGGGCCGCACCACCAACACGTTCAGCACCTCGAGCGGCATCCAGGGCCTGTCGTCGCTGTCGCTGCGCGGCCTGGGCACGATCCGCACGCTGACGCTGCTGGACGGCCAGCGCGTGGTCGGCGCCAACGTCACCGGCGTGACCGACGTCAGCCAGTTCCCGCAACTGCTGGTCAAGCGCGTCGACGTGGTGACCGGCGGCGCGTCGGCGTCCTACGGCTCGGACGCGATCGGCGGCGTGGTCAACTTCATCACCGACAAGAAGTTCGCCGGCTTCAAGACCAATCTCTCGGGCGGCATGACGAAGTACGACGACGACAAGAGCGGTACCCTGCAGGCCGCATGGGGCAAGGGCTTCCTCGACGACCGGCTGCACGTGACCGTCAGCGGCGAATTCACGAAACAGAACGGCATCGATTCGCCCGGCTTCGGCGAAGTGGGCGCGAACGGGCGCAACTGGTACAACAATCCCGCGCTGCAGGAGTCGACCAGGGAAATGCAGGCCGCCGGCCATCCGCGCTACCGGAGCATCGTGCATGCCCAGCACATCCAGTACGCGAAATATGGCCTGATCACGAACGGCCCGCTGCGCGGCACGGCGTTCGGCCCCGGCGGCACGCCGTACCCGTTCGAGTACGGCACCGATTGCGTCGGCAACTTCTGCATCGGCGGCGACCGTTCGGGCAGCGTGGGCGCCGGCACCAACCTGGCGATGAACTTCAAGCGCCAGGTGGCCTATAGCCGCGTGTCGTGGAACCTCGATGCCGACAACGAGATCTACGTCACGGCCAACTGGGCGCAGGTCAAGTCGCAGTTCTCGCCGAATCCGGGCGCGGCCAAGCAGGGCAACCTGTCGATCCGCTGCGACAATGCCTTCCTGCCGGCCTCGGTCGCCGCCGGTTGCGTCTCCGGCTACCCGACCGGCGTCATGTCCGTCGGCACCGCGAACGCCCAGTTCCCGGCCAACATCAACGTGCACCCGACACGCACCCAGCGCCGCTTCGTGGCCGGTGCGAACGGCAAGTTCGCGCTGTTCGGCAAGGACTGGGCGTACGACGCCTACGCCGAGCACGGCGAGAACACGACGGTCATCCACGTGCGCGACATCACGCTGAACCGGCGCTACAACTTCGCCATCGACGCGGTGCGCGACCCGGCCAGCGGCGCCATCGTCTGCCGCAGCGCCGAGGCCCGCGCGGCCGGCTGCCAGCCGGTCAACATCTTCGGCGACGTGCCGATCGACCCGGCGGGCTGGAACTACATCGCCCCGCGCAACGGGCCGCGGCAGCATACGGATTCCAGCCAGAACGTGGCCAGCGTCAATGTCAGCGGCGAAGTGTGGGAAGGCTGGGCCGGCCCCGTGTCGATGGCGTTCGGCGCCGAATACCGCCGCGAGAAATACGCGGTGGCGGGCGACCCCTATGGTGCCGGCGTCAGCGACGAGTCGCCTTACAGCGCGGCCTGGCCGCTCGACCCGACGTTGTCGGTTACGGGCGACAACTGGTTCGCCGGCAATTACCACAACGGCGAAGGCAGTTTCAACGTGAAGGAAGCCTATGTCGAATTCAATATCCCGTTCCTGAAGTCGGCCACGCTGGGCGAGGCCAACCTGAACATCGCCGACCGCGAGGAAAAATACAGTACCGCCGGCCACGCCAGGGCGTGGAAGATCGGCGCCACGTGGAAGACGCCCGTCGACGGCCTGCGGCTGCGCGCGGTCAGCTCGAAGGACGTGCGCGCGCCGAACCTCTCCGAACTGTATGCCGCGATGACGGTCACCAACCAGGCCGTCAACAACTCGCAGGGCTCGTCCGTCCAGGTCCAGCAGCGCAATGTCGGCAACCCGAACCTGAAGCCGGAGAATGCGCGCAACAACTCGTTCGGCGTGGTGCTGAGCCAGCCGTCGTGGGCGCGCAACGTCAACCTGTCGGTCGACTTCTACGACATCAAGGTGAAGAACGTGATCAGCTCCCTGAACCCGCAGCAGGAGGTCGACCTGTGCTACGCCGGCTACCAGGAAGTGTGCGCCGCCGTGTCGATCGACGGACCGGCGGGTACCAACTACGTGCTGGCGCAGAGCTTCAACTTCGCCTCGCTGCACACCCGCGGCGTGGATATCGAGGGGGCGTGGCGCAGGAGCCTGGCCGACTGGGGCCTGCCCGGCGCCGTCACGCTACGCGGCCTGGCGACGCGCACGATCCACTCGGTGTCCGATCCGGGCGTGCCGGGCACCACGCCGAGCGAAGGGGCCGGCAACATGACGGGCGCCACGCCCAAGTGGAAGGCGCTGCTGTCGCAGTCGTGGGAAGACGGCGTGTTCGGCCTGACGCTTACCGAGCGCTGGATCAGTTCCGGTGTATTCAACAACGAATACATCGAATGCCGGACCAACTGCCCGTTGCCGACCGCCGCGCACCCAACCATCTACGACAACCACATGCCGGGCGCGGTCTACCTCGACCTGGGCGGCACCTGGAACGTGACGAAGCAGGTGACCGCATACTTCAAGGTCGACAACCTGGCCGACCGCGATCCGGTGCTGGTGCCGCAAACGAACCTCAGCCTGGCGCTCAATCCGGCCATCTACGATGCGGTCGGGCGCACCTACCGGGCAGGCGTGCGCATGACGTTCTGACCGGCTGCGGCAAACAGGGCAGGGCACGCCAGCCCTGTTTGCCGCTCCGCTACTTGCTCCCGATACATGCTTCGTTATCGGCACGGCCATTTCAGTTATCGGTAACATCAGCGTGTGACATAAAAACATCGGTTTCCCCGAAATGCCGCGATGTGCGCCGGCCGCGTGATGCCTTCGCGCGGAACGGTGGTACATTCACGTCAGATATCGATAACAGAAAGTCGGTGGCCGGCAGCGCGGCCATCGGCGGTGGGGTATCTCGAAAGGCAAGGATACTGTCCGGGCCATTTTTTTTGCCCAGAATTGTTATCGATATCTTGTCATCCCGGCAGTGACCCGGCACAACCGGCAGCACGCCGCCGAAGCCCGGCCGGCGCAACTGGCGGCCGCTCGCATGAGACAGCAGCAAAACAGCGCGTCATGCGATCCCTGGTCCCGGGCGGCTGCCGGAAACACGGGCGAACGCATGTTCACCCGCATCCAATAACGATATGGAGACATCATGAAAACTCAACTGCAGTCAGGACCGCGGCGGCAGCGCCGGCGGCAGCACGGCATGCTGGCATGCGCGCTGGCGTGGGCATTGCTGGCGCTGGGCGCGCCCGGGGCGTACGCCGTCAGCCACGTCGCCACGCCGACGGTCGCGCCGGTCGTCAGCCCGGCCGGGTTCAGGCACCCCGCGCTGGGCTTCACGCCGGCGCAGCTGGATTACACGCGCCAGCAGATCCGCGCAGACGTGGAGCCGTACAAGAGCTACTGGAATGCGCTGGCGACGGTGTGCTGCAGCTACGCCAACATCAACCTGCAGCCGACCAATCGCGACGCAACGAAGGTCGATACGCCGAACACGCCGAACTTCAACGGCAACACGGCCCAGACTCGCCTCATCAACGATTCGCAGGGGGCGTTGACCCAGGCGCTGCTGTACTACGTGACGGGCCAGAACGACTATCGCCGCAACGCGATGCGCATCCTGCGCACGTGGAGCAACATGAACCGCGACGGCTATGCCTACTATCCCGACGCGCATATCCACACCGGCGTTCCGCTGTTCCGCATGCTGCTGGCGGCGGAAATCATGCGCTACTCGACGGCGGACACCAGCTACACGGCCTATCCGCTGGCGTGGACCGCGACCGATACGCAAAAGCTGAAGGACAACCTCATCGATCCGATGGCGCGCACTTTCTTCTCCAGTAACGAGCGCTTCATGAACCAGCATAACTATTCGCTGGTGGGCCGGCTGGCCGGTGCGATCTTCACCGACAACCGGGAACGCTACGACGAGACGGTCGAGTGGATGACGGTCAACGCCTCGTCGGGCCGCCAGGAGATCAACGGCGCCGTGCTGCCGCTGATGCCGCGCATCGAGGCCGACGATCCGCTGAACCAGTACGGCATGGCCTTCTACCAGATCCAGGAAATGTCGCGCGACCAGGCGCACGGCGGCGACAATGTCGACATCCTGGCAGGGCTGTTCCGCATGGTGCATGCGCAGGGCACGAAAGTCGATCCATACTCGGGCAAGCCGTCGGCTTCCGGCGACGCCGTCAGCATCTACCGTTTCGGCGAGAACCGGCTGCTGATGGGCGCGAATGCGTTTGCCCAGTACATGCTGGGCCACCAGACGCCGTGGGCCGATACCAGCGGCGGCACGTCCACGATCTCGACGGCCTATCGGGGCCGGCTCTACGAGGTCGACGCGATCGCCGAAATCTACAATACCTACCGCTACGTGGAAGGGATCGACGTGGACGCGGTGGCGCCTTACCTGGCCACGGCCGCGGCCCACGCCAACGGCCCGGCGGTCCCCTGGGGCACGGCGTCGCCGGCCAACAAGGACATGGGCCCGACCGCGCTGCTGACCTTGCCCGAGGCGCTGGCCGGGGTGCCGCTGCCCGCCAGCACCGGCATGCTCGAGACCGAGCGCAAGGCCGTCTACCTGGCAGGGGAGTGGACCACGCAGAGCGACGAAGGCCGGACCTTCGGCCATGCGGCCGTGACCCCCGATGGCGCCACCGTCGCCTTCCACGACGTGCAGTATGCCGACCGGTCCAGGTACGCGCCGGTCGGCCTGATGGTGCGCACCACCGCGCCGATGACGCTGTCGGCCAGCGCGGACCGGGACGCGCCGCCGTGGTCCGTCACCGCGGTGCCCGACACGCGCGGGCAATGGCGCTACATCGTGCCGGATTCGTCGTCGGCCGCCACCGCCGGCAAGACGCTGGGCGACAACATCATCTTCTTCAAGTTCGCCGGTGCCGCCGGCGCGGCGGTGGACGTGGACTTCGTCAACATGGCCGCGCCGGCGCAGCTGACGCCGCCGCGCTTCAGCCTGCCCGTGTTCCCGGTGGCCGAGATCGTCGTGCAGGGCGTGCCGTTCAGTGCGGCCTACACCGCCACCGATGCCAATGCCGGCGACACGCTGACGTATGAAGCGATCAGCCTGCCGCCCGGCGCGGCGCTGGACACATCGACGGGGCGCCTGACCTGGACGCCTGGCGCTGCGCAGGCCGGTACGCACGATCTCGTCATCGGCGCCACGGATGGCGTGTCGGTGGGCACCATGATCGCGAAGCTGAACGTGCAGCCGGACCGCGCCTCGGCGTTCGACGCCGCGCTGGCCGCCTACCGCCCCGACGCGGTCTACACCACGGCATCGATGAACGTGTTCACCACGGAAATCGCCGCCTTGCGCCAGGCCGCTGCCACGGCGACGGATGCGGAGTACCCGGCATTGCTGAAGGCCGTCCAGGCGGCCGCCGCGAAGCTGGAGCTGCTCAACCCGCGCCTGGCGTCGGACCAGAGCCTCGACTGGGGCCGCAACATGGTCACCACGACGGGCTTCGGCGCCGAGCGTCCGGCCTTGCTGGTCGATGGCAACTACAACACGTACTCGGGCGACCTGCGGGCGCCGATCTTTATCGACTTCGGCGCCGGCTACCGGGTATCGAGCGACGCGTTCGGCATCCAGGCCCGCTACATGTTCGCCAACCGCTCGCAGGGCGCCAATGTCTACGGCTCGAACGACAATGTGAACTGGACGCTGCTGTCCAGCCGCGAAACGACCGATACGAGCGGCCGCAACTTCGAGATGGAAATCATCCCGGCCGCGGCGGGCACCGAGCAGCTGCGCTTCCGCTACTTCATGGTGAGGGTCGACAACCCGGGTCCGCCGACGGATCCGGCCTATCCCGGCATCTCGTCATACGGCGAACTGCATTTCTTCGGCCTGCGCCATGACCTGCTGGCACCCGTCGACGTGACCGGCAGCGTCGCCATCGCGCGCTCCGGCCTGACCGCCAACCGCTTTACCGGCAAGTACACCGGTACGGTCACGCTGACGAACACCGGCAGTGCGGTGCTGGACGGGCCGCTGCAGCTGCGCCTCGACGGCCTGGCGCAAGGCGTCGGTCTCGACAACGCCACCGGCCTGAAGGATGGGGTGCCATACATCACGCTCGCGCAGCCACTCGCGCCGGGCCAGTCGGTGACGGTCACCACCACGTTCTCGAACCCGGCCAGGACGGCAATTTCGTACACGCCGCGGCTCGTCGCCGCGCAATACTGAGGAGGCATCATGGATCACTTCAAGAAACTGTTCGCCACCGTGCTGGCCGTCCTGATGCTTGCCGCGGCAGGCCCGTCGGCGGCGGGGCCGATCTACCATGTCGACATCGACACCACCTCGCTCGGCACCGGCAACGCCTGGCTGGGCCTGTCCTTCCTGGCGCTTGGCGGTGCCGCCCCTGCGAGCGCCACCGTGAGCGGGTTCACCGGCGCCACCACCGGTGCCGGTGCCGCCAGCGGCCCGGTCACGGGCTCGCTGGCCGACAGCCTGGTATTCACCAACGCGGATGGGGGCGGCGACTTCGTGCAGCAGATCGCGCTGGGCGGAAAGTTCTCGTTCGACATCGGCTTTGCGTTCGACACCGGCGACATCGGTTCGGCGTTCAGCTGGGCACTGTTCGACGACACGCAGTACCTCGGCCTCGACGGCGACCTGGGCACCATCGAGCTGCGGCCGTTCGCGGCGCCGGGCCAGCAGTTCGCCGTCACGCCCGGCAATGCGTTCAGCAGCGTCAACGCCGTGCCCGAACCGGACAGCATCCTCCTGCTGCTGACCGGCCTCGGCGTCATGCTGCTGGCAACCAGGCGCCGCCTCGGCGCCTGACACGCACCGGCAGGGGGCGCCGCCGCATCGGCGGCTTGCCCCTGCCGCGGCACGGCAGCCGGCAAGAACGATCGGCACTGCGGTATCGCCATGACGGAGCGCTCGCGGGCGAGCGTCGGCGATTTCGCCGGCCCTCGTGGGTGTAGCAAATGAGCCACGCCCCGGCATAAAATGTTATCGATATCTGAAATGGTGCTTGCCGCCATCCCGGCTTGTGCTAATCTGGCACTGTTATCGATAACCTGTCACCTGGCCGTCGATGTCGCCATACCGCGGGCGCATTTTTTTTCCGCCAGCGCGTCCCGGACCCCGGACGATCGGGGCAGCGGTATGGATCAAGTAGAACAATACATTGGAGACAAGAAGCATGAAGAAGGCAATGAAAGCAGTTGCGAACGTATCCGCGGGCGCATCGTCGAAAATCACGATCCTGGCCCTCTCCGTGGCCCAGGGATTGATGGTAGCACCTTGCGCACTGGCGCAGGAACCGGAAGTGGTGGTCGTCACCGGCATCCGCGCCAGCGCCCGTTCCTCGGTCGCACTGAAGAAAGACGCGACGGAAATCGTCGATTCGATCACGGCCGAAGACATCGGCAAGCTGCCCGATCCGAACGTGGCCGAAACGCTCACGCGCATTCCGGGCGTGCAGGGTTATCGTTACGGCGGGGAGGGCGCATCGCCGGTCGGCGCCGGTTCCGGGGTCACGATCCGCGGCCTGTCCGGCCAGACCGCGTCGCAGGTCAACGGCCGCTCGTACTTCACCGCGGGCGGGCGGGAGTACAACATCGAGGGCGCGATCCCCGCGATGATCGCCGGCATCGATGTCTACAAGAACCCGTCGGCCGAACATATCGAGGGCGGCATCGGCGGCCTGGTCAACGTGCGCACGCGCAGCCCGAGCGACTTCAAGGGGCCGACAATGTCGCTGGGCGTCTCGGCACGGCGTAACGACCTGGCCAAGGAAACCGATCCCGAGGTGTTCGGCCTGGTGGCGAACCGCTGGAATCTGTCCGGCGGCCGCCGGCTCGGCCTGATGGCCGCGGGCGTGTACCAGCGCAGTACCGGCCGTTCCGACAACAACCCGGCAAACGGCGGCGCCAACTACAAGCGCGCCATCCGCGCCGACAGCGCCGAGTACGCGGCGATGGCCGCGGCCAACACCGGCAACGCCGCCAACCTGCCGCGCGCCGAGTACGTCGGCCGCGGCGACGTCAACTACCTCGCCAACCTGGGCACGCTGCCGGTATCGGCCGGCACCGGCCCGAACACGCCGGACCTGCGCGGCCTGACGCCCGAGCAGATCCGCAACGTGATGGTGGCGCCGGCGCTGACCAGCAACGTGTTCCAGGAAACCATCGAGCGCGAGCGCAAGGGCCTGAACCTGGCGGCCGACTACCGGCACGACAATACCTTGCGCGTGTACGGCGAATTCAACTACACGTACTACCGCTATCACCAGCAGTACCGCGGACTCAATTCCGTCGACGGCGCCAACGTGCAGAACCTGCAGGCCACGCCGTTCACGTTCGACGAAGGGCTGGCCAACCGCAACATCAACGGCGGCGAGAACGCCTTGCTGGCCAGCCAGCGCGTGCTGGGCGGCACCTTCCTCAATTCCACCGTCAACACCATCGGCGGCGACGAAGAGCGGCCGTACAAGACGTGGATCGCCGCCGGCGGCGCCGAATGGCAGGTCACGCCGGACCTGTTCCTGAAGGCGGACCTCAGCTACATCCGCGCCGACCAGACGCAGGACAACCGCTCCGTCAACCTCGACTCCGCCGCAGGCCTGCAATGGGCGACCACCCGGCTGGCAGACGGCGCGCCGCACCAGCTGACGTTCTCCGGCCCGAGCCTGACGGACGCGGCCAACTTCGTCTACCGCGACTACAACAACGGCACGCACCAGATGTGGGACGACGACGGCTACGCCGCGGCCCTGAGCGGCGAGTATACGGTGGGCGAGGGCTTCCTGCGCCGCATCAAGGCCGGCACCCGCTTTGCCCGCAAGGACAGCCTGTACAAGAGCTACGCCTTCAGCGGCCGGCCGCTGACCAGCAACGGCCTGGCGCTGAACGCGGCGCGCAGCAACGGCATTTCCGCCGGCACCATCGGCCAGGTGGAGCAGTCGCCGACCAACTTCATGGATGGCGAAGCCGGCTATGCCGGCGGCTTCCTGGTGTATGCGCCGGACCGGCTGACGGGCAGCCAGGTGGCCGACCTGTTCCCGAACGCGGGCATCCGCCAGGACAACGACTACCTGGAAGACCAGGCGGCGCGCCGCGTGATCCGCGAAACCACGCTGGCGGGCTATGTGATGGGCGAGTTCGCCGCGCTGGACGACAGGCTGACCGGCAACCTGGGCGTGCGCGTGGTGCGCACGGAAGGGCGCGCCACCGCGCGCAGCGCCAATACGCTGACCACCCCGGTCAGCTATCCGGAAACCACGCGCGAGACGTCGTACAACAACTGGCTGCCGTCGCTGAACGCGACCTATGCGATCACGCCGGACTTCCTGGCCCGCTTCGGCTACGGCCGCGGTTTGACGCGCGCCGGTCTCGACCAGCTCAATCCCGGCCTGGTGATCAACACCGCCAACGGCACCGGCTCGATCGGCAACCCGGACCTGCGCCCGCAACTGGCCAACAGCGTCGACCTGTCGCTGGAGCGCTACTTCAGCAAGACCAACTACGTCTCCGCCGGCATCTTCAACAAGGACATCAGCGGCTTCTTCAACGGCATCGTCGAATGCCAGACGGTTACCACGGCGCCGGCCTACAGCGGCTCGGCGCCGAACGGCTGCGGCAACGGCCAGTACCAGATCACCAAGTCGGTCAATTCCGAGAAGGGCTATGCGCGCGGGCTGGAACTGGCCGGCCAGTATTTCTTCGATCGGGCGCCCGGCATCTGGAAGCATTTCGGCATGTCCGGCTCGTACACCTACGTCAAGACATCGAACCCGGTCAATTTCGGCTCCGCCGCGGCGCCGCGCATCGTCGATACGCCGCAGCCGATGCAGTCGAAGCACAGTTACAGCCTGACCGGCATCTACGAGGACACCAAGCTGTCTGCCCGCCTCGTGTATTCGTGGCGTTCGGAGTCGATCCTGTTCGGCGCCTCGGCCAATCCGATCGACGCGCGCTACATCGACGCCTTCGGCATCCTGGACGGTTCGCTGAACTACCAGCTGACCGAGAACGTCAGCCTGTCGTTCAATGCCTCGAACATCCTCGACAAGGCACTGAACCGCTTCGTCGGCGAGCCGGACACCTACCAGACCGGCCTGGAGCGGCAGCACTATGCCAACGGCCGCACGTTCAGCCTGAGCATGCGGTACAAGTTCGGGCAGTGATGCCGGCGCGGCACACTTCGGTGTGCTGCGCGCGGAATCACTAAACACGGGCCGCCACGCGCGGCCCGTTTGTTGTAGCGGAACACTCCCTGCTAGACTATCGTTATTGATAACACCGATACCGGAACAGCGCCTTGCGGCGCCGTTGCGGGCATGAGCACAACAACGGACGGGAAGCTGGACAAACGGACAGGGTGCGTCGCACGAACATGCGCGCACCCGGCAAGGGGCAATGGGAGCAGCAAGCAAAAAGACCAGCGCGCAGGGCACGGGCGCCACCATCTACGACGTGGCTGGAGTGGCGGGCGTTTCCGCGATGACCGTGTCGCGCGTGCTGAACGGTAACGCGCACGTGTCGGACGCCACGCGCGAGAAGGTCGTGGCGGCCATCGAATCGCTGAACTACCAGGTCAATACCGCGGCGCGCGCTGCGCGCATCGGCACGCTGGGCGTCGGGCTGCTGTACAGCAACCCCAGCTCGGCCTACCTGAGCGCGTTCCTGGTCGGCGCCATGGGCCAGTGCAGCCAGCGCGGCGGCCAGCTGATCCTCGAGCAGTGCGACGACCAGCGCAGCCAGCGCGCCGCCATCGACCGCCTGATCGCGGCCGGCGCGGACGGCATCCTCGTGCCGCCGCCGCTGTGCGACAACAAGGCGGCGCTGAAACAGCTCGACAAGATCGGCGTGCCGACCGTGGCGATCGCCACCGGCCGTCCGCTGCCGGGCGTGTCCGCCGTCCGCATCGACGACTACCAGGGCGCACTGGAGATGATGCGCTACCTGTTTTCCGTCGGCCACAAGGACATCGCCTTCATCCAGGGCGACCCGAAACACACGCCGGCGCAGCTGCGTTACCAGGCCTACCTCGATGCGATGGCCCAGCAGGGCTTGCCGGTGCGTGCCGAGCGCGTGGCGCCCGGCCTGTTCACATACCGTTCCGGTCTCGAGGCGGCGCGCCAGCTGCTGACGCAACGTGTCCGGCCAACCGCGGTATTCGCCAGCAACGACGACATGGCGGCTGCCGTGGTGGCGGTGGCGCACGGGCTGCACCTGCAGGTGCCGGAAGACCTGGCGGTGTGCGGTTTCGACGATACGCCGGTCGCCACGGCGGTGTGGCCCGAACTGACCACCATCCACCAGCCCATCGGCGACATGGCGCGGGCCGCGGTGGACCTGCTGCTCGACCAGATCCGGCGCCGCCGCAACGGCGACGCGCCGCTGGCGCAGCACAAGCTGCTGCCGTACACCCTGATCACGCGGGAATCGACGGCGCGGCAGAAGTAATTCCGGGGCCGCGCCGCTTCGACGGCTACAGGACCAGGATGCCCTGCAGCGAGGAGATCTTTTCCGGATCGGACCAGCTGTCCAGCAGCTTGCCGGAAGGCGAGAATTCCAGCAACTGGCGGCCCTTGCCGCCATTGTCGGGCCCGTGTCCCTGCCAGTTGGCGACGACGATGCGGCCAGCGGCCAGCACCTGGAACGTGGCGTAGAAGAACGGCGACACTTCCGGCGCCACTTCGCCGCTGCGCCCGAACGTGCCGATCAGCGCGCCGCGCACGTCGAAGCGCGCCATGAAGGCGCCATAGCCGGCCGAGACCAGCGTGGTGCCGTCCGGCTGGCGCTGCGCCATCCACGCATGCTCGAAGCCCGGTGCCTGCAGGCGCCGGCGTTCGTTCAGGGCCAGGTCCGTTTCCAGGATGTGATCGTTGCTGCACAGCAGGTAGCCGTCCAGCACCGGCCGCATCAGGCGCACGTAATCGCCGTCGCGCCGGATGCGTGCCGATTCGCGCAGCTCGCCGTCCAGCGTCAGGACGAAGATGCCGTCGTTACCCTGCGTGCCATCCGTGTCGTCGGTGCCATCGGTGCCATCCAGATTGGTGCCGGTAACGAGCGTGCTGCCGTCGGGCAGGCGGCGCACTGCGGTGACGTCGCGCCAGCGGTCGCAGACCTTGCTGACGGCGCCGGTGCCGATCTCCAGTTCGAAGAAGCCGCGGTCGTAGCCGATCAGCGCGCGGTCCGGGCCCAGGCGCTGCAGGTCGCGCGCCAGCGGCAGTTCGTCCAGCGACAGCGTCCAGCCGGCGCCGGGATCGCGCGTATCGATCAGCGACAGGCGCTGGCGGCCCTCGTCGACCGCAAGTAATTGATGTTCCATGTGCTCCTTACCAGTAGGGTTGCCAGGTGCGCGTGAGCCGCACCAGGGCTTCGAAATAAAAGTAGTCGCCCCAGATGCAGCTTTCGTCGATGCCGATCCGGTGAGGCTTGTGGTACACCGCATGCTTGAGCAGCCCGCCGCCGGGCGCGGCATCGCGGTCCAGGTAATGTGCCGACAGTTCCTGCACCATGCCCAGCGCCGCTTGCTCGTACTGCGCCCGCAGCGGATCGAGCAGCGGCAGGTTGCGCGCCAGTTCCAGCAGGCCGCAGGCGGCGATCGCCGCCGCCGAGCTGTCGCGTTCCTCGGCGCCTTCCGTGAAGACCAGGTCCCAGTAGCAGATGCCATCCGCCGGCAGCCGGTTCAGGAAGTAGTTCGCCACCACCTGCGACAGCCCGAGCAGTCCGGGGTCGCCGTTATGGCGGTACACCAGGGGAAAGCCGGAGATGCCCCAGGCCTGGCCGCGCGCCCAGCAGGAATCGTCGGCAAAGCCCTGGTGCGTCTTGCCATGGCGCGGCGAGCCGTCGTTCACGTCGAAGAAGAAGGTGTGACAGGTGGAACCGTCAGGGCGCACGATATGGCGTGCCGCCGCGGCGATATGCCGGTCGGCCGCTTCGCGGAATGCCGGATCGCCGCTGTGCGCGCTGGCCCAGTACAGCAGCGGCAGGTTCAGGTTGCAGTCGATGATCATCCTGCCGCTCTGCTCGGGATCGTTCAGGTCGCCCCAGGCCTGGATGATGCCGGCACGCGGCTGCCAGCGTTCCATCAGCAGCCGCGCCGCGCCCATCGCCGCCTCGGCCGCCAGTTCGCTGCCGGTCAGCCTGAAGCCGGCCACGCAGGACAGGCTGTAGAGAAAGCCCAGGTCGTGGTGATTGACGTTGATGCGCTGCACCTGGCGCGCGTGGAAGCTGCGCACATGCGCTTCGGCGGCGTCGCGGTAGCGCGCCGCGCCGGTCACCTCGTGGGCGAGCCACAGCATGCCGGTCCAGAAGCCGTTGGTCCATTCGACGTTGCCGATCGCCGGGTAGATGCCGTTCGTGGTCGACGGCGCCGGGAAGCCATCGCTGCCGAAGTGTTCGAGATTGCGGTCGATGGCGGCCAGCGTGGCGGCGATGGCGCCATCGAGCAGGGCGCGGTCGGCCGTGCCGTTCCAGCGTGGGGGCAGGACGCGCAGCGGTTCGGCGCGCGCCGGATTGAGGCTCGGGGTCATGCAGTACTCCTTGGTGTTATCGGGAACGCTGTGCGGTGGCCAGCGGGTCCTGGCGGGATGGCAGCGCCGCGCTGCCGGTCCTGCCGTGTTCGGGTGGCGTCGGTTCCAGTGCCCAGACCGAAAGCAGCAGGAATGCCAGTCCCAGTGCGGCCAGCACCAGGTAGGTGTGCGGGAAGCCGATGGCGTCGTAGCTCATGCCGACGAACGGCGACAGCACGGCCAGGCCCAGCGAATGGCCGAAGCTGAAGCCCACCATGTAGACGGTGGAAGCAAGGCGGTTGTCGAAGTGGCAGGCGATGTAGCGGAACACGGAAACCACCAGGATCGGCAGTTCGACCGAATGCAGCATCTTCAGCGCGGAGATGGCGAGCGGCCCGTCGGCCAGGCCGGAACCGGCGATGCGGAACAGCATGATGGAACCGGCCAGCAGCAGGCCGTTCTTTGCACCGATGCGCCTGACCAGCAGCGGCGCCAGGAACAGGCCGCCTGCCTCGATGAAGATCTGCGCGGAGTTCAGGTAGCTGAACATGGCGGTGCCTTCTTCCGGCGTCGGGAACAGCGAGCGGAAATAGGTCTGGAACTGCTGGTCGAACACCAGGTACAGGTTGGTCACGCTGAGGATGAACACCATGAATCGCCAGAAATGCCGGTCCTTCATCAGCGCCAGCGCTTCGTTGACGTGGACACGCTCGGTGGCGGCCACGTCGCCGTCATCGCTGCGGGTACGCCAGGCCAGCAGCATGATCAGCATGAGGACGCCGGAGGCCGAGGCCAGGAAGAAGTTGATGCCCGGGTCGATGTTGTAGATCTTGCCCGCGAACGCGGCCGCGCTGGCGAAACCCAGCGAACCCCACAGCCTGACGCGGCTGTATTCGAAGCCGTACTTGCGGCCCACGCGGTCGACATAGGATTCGATCGCGTAGCTGCCGGCATAGAAGGTGATGCCGAGGTACAGGCCGCCCATCGTGGCGCCCAGGTAGATATTGGTCTTCAGCAGCGGCGCGTAGACGTACAGCAGGAACAGGCCGCACAGCGAGCACAGCATGCTGACGGTGAACAGGATGTGCTTGCGCATGCCGATCCGGTCGGAGACATAGCCGTAGATGGGCTGCGAAATCATGGCGGCGACGAAATTCGCGCCAAGCACGATGCCGGTTTCCGTGCCGTTCAGGTTCAGCTCCGTGCGCAGCCAGGTCGCCAGCAGGGAGATGCTCATGGCCTGGGCGAAGAAGTACACGTAGACGAAGGTACTGAGGAAGCGGTAGTGCGATTGTTTGCTGGTCATGCCTGTCTCCGTGCTGCCGATGGATGGTGGCGACTGCCGCGCCACTCTGATAACGATAACATATAGCGGCGGCTGGTCGAAGTCAACCGCCGCGAAGTCAACCGCCGGTGGACCGAGGTCAACCACCGGGGATCAGTGGTCAGGGCGCCGGGCGCAGCCAGATCGCCTGGCCGCCAGAGGGCAGCAGCGCGGCGTCGAGCACGGTGCCGGCATCCACGGTCAGCGTGCGGATACCGACTTTCGTGGCCGTCGGCACGGCCGGATCGTCGCCATATACGCGCGCGATGTATTGTTTACCCTTCGGCAGGAACGACAGCGATACCTTCAGCTTGCGTGCGTCGTTGCCGGTGATCGTACCGACGAACCACTGGTCGCCGCTGCGCCGCGCGATGCTGACGTATTCGCCGGGTGCGCCCTGCAGCACGCGGGTATCGTCCCACGTCGTCGGGATGCGGTCCCAGAATTCCAGCTCCGGCTCGTCGCGCGACATGGCCGGCTTGTCGTACCAGTACAGCGTCTGCAAGGGGCTGAAGTAAATCGCCGCCAGGGCAAGCTGGTGGGCGTGGGTGGTCTTGATGCGGGGATCGTAGTAGCAGATCGTGTAGTCGGCGGTGCCGGCCAGGTAGCGGGTGAACGGCAGCACGGTATTGTGCGTCGCGTCCGGCATTTCCTCGTTGCCGCGCACGCCTTCGGCCGTGACCAGGTTCGGCCACGTGCGCTGCTCGCCGGTGGGGCGCCAGTCGTCGTGCACGTTGACCATGATCTGCGCCTCGGCCGCATTCCCGATCAACTCCTCGAGCCACGTCGTCCAGCGGTGCGAGCCCACCTGCACGAAGCCAAACTTCACGCCTTTCACGCCCCAGTCGCGGTAGGTCCTGAACAGTGTGTCTCCCTGCTTCATCAGGGCCTGCTGGTTGACATACAGCCACACGCCGATGCCGCGCTCCTTGCCGTAGCGGATGATCTCCGGCAGGTCGAAGTCGGGGATCGCCACCTTCGTTGCATCGGAATCGAACGTGAACGACGGGCCGTACCACTTCCAGTCGAACAGGATGTACTGCAGCCTGTGTTTCGCGGCGAAGTCGATGTTTTCTTTGGCATCCTTCGTCGTCTGCGTCATCACGCGCATGATCTTGCCGGGCTTGATCCAGCTTTCGTCGCGGATCTTCGACGGCGGGTTCAGGTTCAGGATGAAGTGGTTGTTTTCCACCAGCTTGCCCGGCGTTTCCGCCACCATGATGCCGCGCCACGGCGTGGCGAACGGCGATACCAGGTCGGCCGGATCATGCATCGCCGTCACGATCGTGTCCGGCTTCGTGGCGCTCAGCCTGAACTTGGTGCGCGAATAATCGACCATCCGCGCTTCCAGCAGGCTGACGTGCAGCCCGTTCGGCAGTTGCAGCGTCAGCGGGCGCTCGGACTGGTCGGGCCAGTCCTTCAGCGGCAGCAGCCTGTAGGGTGCCTGCGCCCAGCCGTGGAACCAGGCTTTGGTGCCGGCCGGCAGCGCGAACTCGGTGTTCTCGCCCGTGATCCTGTAATAGGTTCCCTTCACGTTCTCGGGGAAGAAGTAGCGCAGCGCCACGCCTTCGTCATAGGCGCGCACTTCCAGCGACATCGGATAGATCGGATTGTCGTCCTTCACCATGTCCACCGTCAGCGTGTTGTAGCGGTCGCGGATCTCGCTGCGTTCGCCGTTGCCAGGCTTCCATCGGCTGTCGTGGCTGCCCGTGCTGATCTTCGTCACCGCCAGGTTCTCGAACCAGTCGCGGCGCCGGTCCACCGGCAGCGCCATCGCGCTTTCCGTCAGGTGGTTATCGAGCTGCAGGTCGAGCAGCGATTCGCGCATGACTTCCTTGCCGCGGTAGCTGAGCTGGTAGAACAGCTGGCGGCGGCCGTCCGGCTGGCTTTTCTGGTAGACCCGCAGCTGCAGGCGCTGATCCGGCGATGCCAGCGTGGCCTCGCTGCCCGGCACGATGGTTTGCGCGTGCAGCGCCGCATGCAGCAGCAGTGCCGCCAGCGCGGTCCAGAATTTTTTCGTCATCCTTGTCTCCTTGTTGTCAGGCCACGGTCTGTGCCGGGCAATGCTGCATGAGTGCGTGCACCTGTTCGCGTGCCGGCGGCGCCGCGCCGGCATGGGTGCAGGCCGCCGCGCCGGCCGCGATGGCGAAGCGCAGGTGAAGGCAACCGTCCTCGCCGGGGTGCGCGGCGAGACTGTACAGCAGGGCGCCCATGCTGGCGTCGCCGGCGCCCACGGTGTCCACCACGTCGATCGGCGGCGGGGCGGCACGCCAGTGCCGAGGGCCGTGGTACAGGCTCGCGCCTTGCGCGCCGCGCGTATACAGGAACAGCGCATTGGGGTTCATGTCGCGCAGCCGGGCAAAGGCGCCGTCCGCGTCGCCGGTACGGAACAGGCCGCGCAGGTCCTCGTCGGACACCTTGATGACGTCGGCCAGCCGCGTCATGCGCGCCAGCGTGGCGTCGTAGCGTTCGTCCATCAGCGCGCGGAAGTTCGGGTCGTAGCTGACCGGCACGCCGCGCTCCTTCAGTTCGGCCGCCATCGCCAGCAGCCTGCCGGCCAGCGGTTCGCGGGCCAGGCTGATGCCGCCGAAGTGCACCCGGCGCACCGCCTGCGGCCACCCGGCGGGCAGCAGGGCGGGATCGAAGTGCAGGTCGGCGCTGTCGTCGCCGACGAAGAAATAGCGGGGCGGTTCCATTTCGTGCACGATGGCCAGCAGCGGCGACCGGTCCACCTGCTGCAGGAAACGGCCGTCGAGCTGCGCCACCTCGCTTGCCGCGGCCAGTGCGGCGCCGAACGTGTCGCGGCTGACCGCGCCGGCGAAAGCGCTCGGCAGCCCGAGGCGCGCCACCACGCGCGCCACGTTCCACGTCGAGCCGCCGACCTGGCTGCGCCAGGCCGCGTCGCCGGTGCGCAGCAGGTCGGTCAGCGCCTCGCCGGCGGAAACAAACGCGGGCAGCGCGCTCACGCGGCCCCCGGCAACGCCGACAGCACTTCGTAGCAGGCACCCATCGTGTGGTAGTCGGTCTTGCCGGCCGGGCTTTTCTCGTCGGTCAGCCTGGCATTGTCCGGCCCCAGGATGCGGTACCAGGCGCCGTGTTCGTGGTCGACGAAATGCTCCCAGCTGTATTGCCAGATGCGGTCGTACCAGTCCCAGTAGCGCTGCTCTCCGGTGCGCGCGCCCAGCAGCGCGGCGGCGGCGAAGCTTTCGGCCTGTACCCAGAAGTATTTATGGCCGTCGCAGATCGAACCATCCGGTGCGAAGCCGTAATGGATGCCGCCATGGCGTTCGTCCCAGGCCCTGGCCAGCGCGGTATCGAAGAATCGCACGGCGCGCGGCAGCAGCCAGTCGGCCGGGCCGGCCAGCTTGTCGGCATGCCGCTCCAGGATCAGCAGCAGCTTGGTCCACTCGGTCAGGTGGCCCGGCTGGTAGCCCCAGGGACGGAAGATGTTGCTGCTGTCGTGGCGGTTGTAGTCGCCGTCGACCGACCAGTCTTGCCGGTAGTGTTCCCACACCAGGTTGTCCGCCAGGCCAGCCTGGCGTACTGCGATATTGCGTGCCAGCGTTTCGGCGCGTTGCAGGTAGCGCAGGTTGCCAGTGGCATCGTAGGCGGCCAGCATCGCTTCGCACGCGTGCATGTTGGCGTTCTGGCCGCGATACGGCGACAGCTCCCAGCCGGTCGTTGCTTCGTCCGCGTACAGGCCGTGCTGCGGCTCCCAAAAGCGCTGCTCCATCAGCTCGTGCGTTTCGTCGATCCAGCCGCGCGCCTCTTCGACGCCGGCCTGCAGCGCGTGCGCATAGGCCAGCAGCACGAAGGCCAGGCCATAGCAGTGGTTGGTGGCGTCGGTCACGGTCTTCACGCCGTCGCGCCAGTCGAGCTGCCATGCATAGCCGCCGCTGACCGGGTCGCGGTGCACATCGCGCAGGAAGGACAGGCCGTGGCGCACGCGCTGCAGGTCCGCCTCGTCGTGGAAATGGCGACAGGCCATCGCATGGTTGAAGACAAAGCGCGTACTGCTGACCAGGTGGCGCGCATGCGCATCGTAGACCGTGCCGTCGTCCTTGTAGAAGTGGTAGAAGCCGCCGCTGGGGTCGACGCAGCGCGGACGGTAGAACGCCATCGTATGCGCCACGTGCGCCAGCAGGAAGGCGCTGCTGCGGAAATCAGTTTGCATGGTTGTCTCGCGGGTGGATGGTGGAGGGCGTGAGCCAGCCTGCGATGCGGTAGCGCAGGTGCAGCGGCCGGGCAGGGTCGAGCAGCAGGCCGAGCCGGTCTGCCAGCGGATGGCCGGGCGGGGGAGTCGCTATCCGGCCCAGGTCGAACAGGCTATTGACCGGTTCGGCGCCGATCGCCAGGTGCCGGCCCAGCCAGGGAAAATTGATGCGGCCGCCGTTGCTGATCCATAGCATCAGGTCGGGCAACTGTCCGCTGTCCCACCACAGGCCCACGCTGGCTCCGTAGTCCAGGTAATCCAGCGTGAACGGCGCGGCGCCGCCGATGCCGCGCAGGCCGGTAACCTGGAGCAGCTCTTCGCCGGGCAACGGCAGCGGCAGGCAGGCCAGGTCGAGCGGGCCGTCGAGGCCTTTCATGGCGTCCAGCCGGCGCGACATGCTGTCCGGTTGCAGGCGCGAGATGGCACCCGGCGCGTTGGCGGGATAGCTGAGAATGCCGTCGTGCCGGCCCAGTCCGATCCGCACGCTGCCCGGCCTGGACGGCAGCCGGAACGTCGGGTGCAGCCCGGCCGGCAGCCGCGCGACGCGGCGCGCATGGATCGTCAGCGATATGTCCAGCGCCGCGGCGGACGGGTCGACGGCGACGGTGCGCTCGACCCGTGCCACGGCGGCGTCTTCCGGGTAGTCGATCGCCAGGTGCACGCGGCGGCCGTCGGCTTCCACGCATCGCCAGCGATGGTTCGCCGCGTAGCCGTGCGCCCAGTCGTCCTCGGCCGCATGCGTGCGCCAGCCGTGGGGCAGGTCGCGCGGCTGGTCGGTGCGGCCGAACGGTACGCATGGCCACTCCCCGCGCAGGCGGCGCAGCACGCCGGGAAGGGCATCCGCCGCCGTCATGCCGGACCAGGGCGCCACGTGCATCACGTCGAGCTCGCGGTGCGCCGACAGCCGGAACGAGACCGGTCCCAGCATGCCGCCCAGTGCCTGCACTTCGGCGCGGCCGTGCTCCCAGGCCAGCTGCCAGGTGTCGGGCAGGTCAGCCGCGTGCATCGGCGCCTCTCTGCCGGACGGCGCTGTCGTCTTCGACATGCCGTGGTACGCCGGGACTGGCGATACCCTGCCTGGTCATCGCGCAAGCCATCCACCGTCGACCGGCAGCACCACGCCGTGGACGTAATCGCTGGCGCTGCCGGACAGGAAGACGGCGGCACCGGCCAGGTCGTCCGGCCGCCCCCAGCGGCCCGCCGGGATGCGCGCCAGGATCGCCGGTTCGCGTACCGGGTCGGCGCGCAGCGCCGCGGTATTGTTCGTTTCGAAGTAGCCGGGCGCGATCGCATTGACATTGATGCCCATGCCGGCCCATTCGTTGGCAAGGGCCCGCGTGAGGCCCGCCACGGCGCTCTTGCTGGCCGCGTAGGCGGGAACGCGGATGCCGCCCTGGAACGACAGCAGCGACGCCACGTTGACGATCTTGCCGCCACCATTGCCCGCCATGTGGCGCGCGGCGGCCTGCGACAGGAAGAACAGCGATTTCAGGTTGGTATCCATGACGGCATCCCAGTCCTCCTCGGTCACATCGAGGCTGTCGGCGCGCCGGATGATGCCGGCGTTGTTGACCAGGATGTCGATCCGTCCCCGGAAGGCCACCGCCGCGTCGACCGCGCCTGCCACATCGGCGACGGTCGACAGGTCGGCATGCACGAACAGGAAATCGCGGCCCGAGCCGCGCACCCGCGCTTCGGTATCGGGACAGGGACTGCGGCCGATCGCCACGATGTCGGCGCCGGCGCCTGCCAGCGCGACGGCGATTGCCTGGCCCAGCCCGGTATTGGCACCGGTGACGGCGGCCACGCGGCCGCCGAGATCGAATAGTGGATTCATGCGCATTCCTTACTTCAGCTGGCAGATGTCGAGCACGTGCATGTCGGTGTAGTCGAGGTTCTCGCCGCCCATCGCCCAGATGAACGCGTAGCTGGCGGTGCCCGAGCCCATGTGGATCGACCATGGCGGCGACACCACCGCCTCGTCGTTGGCGACGACGATATGGCGTGCCGCGTCCGGTTCGCCCATGAAATGGAAGACGCGTTCGGATTGCTTCAGTCCGAAATAGAAATACACTTCCGAGCGGCGCTCGTGCAGGTGCGGCGGCATGGTGTTCCACACGCTGCCGGTCTTCAGGATCGTCAGCCCGAGCAGCAGCTGGGCGGACTGGCAGACGCCGGGCACCACGTACTGGTAGATGGTGCGCTCGTTCGACGATTCGGCGCTGCCGCGCTCGAGCGGGATGGCCTGCGCATGGCAGATCTTGCGCACCTCGAAGCGGGCGTGCGCCGGCGTGGATGCCAGGTAGAAGCGTGCCGGATCGGCCGGATCGACGGACTCGAACACGACTTCGGTGCTGCCCATCGGCACATACAGGCAGTCGCGCGGGGCCAGCTCGAACACGGCGCCATCCACGGTGACCCGGCCCATGCCGTCGGCCACGTTGACCGCGGCCAGCTCGCGCCTGGCCAGGAACGGCTGCCCCGCGGCCGATGCAGGCTCGGTATGGACGGGCAGGGCGACCGGACCCGTCACCGGGGCTGCGCCGCCGATGACGAAGCGCTCGTGGTGGCAGTAGTTCAGGCGCAGGCCGTCGGGCGTGAACAGGCCGCCGATCAGGTGGCGCTGGCGCAGCTGCTCGCTGGTGGCATGCTCCATCATGTCCGGGTGGGTGGCATGGTAAGTCTTGTCGAACATCGCGGTCTCCAGTAGTGCGGCGCCGTCAGCGGCGTGATATCGATAACAGAAATATACAGCGAGTCGGCTGGAAAAGAAACCCGCAGGGCGTGAAATTAATCAGGCCCGGCCGGTTGACAAGGCGGGTCGATGAGGTTAGTGTTATCGATAACTTACATGGGGGCGGCGCGCGCGCATCCGTCCCGGCGGTGGAACGCACGCCGTCATCATGCCGGCGCGGCATCGGCCGCGCCGCGATAACGACCAGGAGACCATATTGAAGACGATGCTGGCGCTGTGCGCCCTGCTGCAGGCGGGGCTCGCCTGCGCGGAAAACCGAGTGCAGGTATTTCCATTCCCGGAACCGGTGCGCTACACGCACCACAACGACGACTTCACGGTGCGCGTGCGCGTTCCCGGCGGGGCATGGCAGGATGTATATGAGTACAACGTGAAGGTCGACCTGGACCAGCCGACCAAGGACGCGTCGATGGTGCATTTCAATTTCGACGGCGAGGTCGAGGTGGCGGTGCAGAAGAACAATGGCCGCTTCGGCAGCGTGGCGGTACGGCCGGCCAGCAAGGGCGTGCGCACCGAGGTGCGCGACAACACGGTGTATTTCCGGCTGAAGAAGCCGGAGAATCTCAGCATCGAGTTCGACGACGACCGCCACCACAACCTGCATCTGTTCACCCAGGCGATCCGCAAGGACATGCCCCGTGTGGCGCGGGATGGCCCGATCACGACCGGCAAGACGCCGGACTTCACCCAGCCGGTCGTCTATTTCGGTCCCGGCATCCACGACGGCGAGTTCCACCTGCGCTCGAATACCACGGTGTATATCGACGGCTCGGCAATCCTGAAGCGCCCGCTCGTCATCGACGGCGTGGAAAACGTCAAGGTGCACAGCGACGGCCTGTTCATCGGCGCCGACCAGATGCGGATCCGCAATGCCAGGAACGTGCTGATCGACGGCCCCATCTTCATCAACCAGCCGGAAGGCACGATGCGCTGCATCCAGTCGCAGGACGTCGAAGAACGCGGCATCCGCACCATCGGCGCGCGTCCGTGGTCCGACGGCCTCGGCCACTTCGCCTGCGAGCGGGTCCGCATATCGGACAGCTTCATCCGCACGTCGGACGACTGCATCACCCTGTACAACCACCGCTGGGACATCTGGGGCAATACCCGCGACGTCAGCGTGACCCGCACGACGCTGTGGGCCGACGTGGCGCATGCGGTGATGATCGGCATCCACGGCAATACGCCGACGCCGGCGCATCCGGAACCGGAGGTGATCGAGCGCGTGCGCTTCAGCGACATCGACATCCTCGAGCACGACGAGGACGATCCCGTCTATGCCGGCGCACTGGGCATCATGGCCGGCGACGACAACCTGGTGCGCGACGTGACGTTCGAGGACATCCGTGTCGAGCGCATCGAAGAAGGCAAGCTGTTCAACTTCCACATCGCCTATACGGCGAAATACAACACCAGCCCGGGCCGCGGCATCGAGAACATCGTCCTGCGCAACATCCACTACTCGGGCAAGGGCGCGGCGAGTGCCTCGCTGCTGCGCGGCCACGATGCGGCGCGCAAGGTCCGCAACATCACGTTCGACAACGTCACGGTCGGCGGCCGCAGGCTGAAAGGCGCCGAGCCGAACGTGCTGGAGATCGGGCCGTTCGTCGAAGGCGTTACCTTCCGGTAGCCGCATCGGGCAAGCGGCACGGCAGCGGATGGCCGCCCGCTCGCGGCCATCTATCGCTGGCCGACGTTACCCGGGACGTGCCGGCGCTGCCGGAAGGCGGGCGTTCTGTCGGGATCCTTGCGCTTGCGGGCACTGGCTCGACAGCAGGTCGACGGCCCGCAGCACGGCGGCGGCCGCGGCGGGGCTGCCTTCGGGCAGGTCCAGGCAGGCGCGCCAGCACAGGGCCCAGAGTTGCTCGTGGCGCTGCAACTGGCGGGCCGAGCCCGTCCGGGCCGCGAGCGCGCCGGCGACCGCCAGCGCCTGGGCAAGCTGGGCGAAATCGGTGTTGTCCAGGGCGGGAAAGGCGGCGTCGAACAGGCGCATCGCATGGGGCGCCATCCAGCTGCCAGGATGGGCCAGCGCGACGGGATGACGCGCCAGCCGCAGCAGTGACAACGCCCACTGGCACTGCGCCCTGGTCGCCGGCCTGGCGCGCGCGGTCACCGTGCGTGCCAGCGTTTCGGCACGGCGCAGGAAGCGCAGGTCGCCATTGATCTCGAATGCCGTCAGCAATGCCGCACAGGCGTCGGCATTGTCGACACAGGCACCGTACAGCTCGCGCCGTTCCTGCCAGGCGTACCGCTCCATCCGGCTCCAGGCCCGTTCGAGTTCCACGGCGGCAGCCTCCACTCCCGCCGCCAGCGCAAGCGTACAGAGATGAAACGTGGCAACCAGTTCCTGCTCCGCAGTGGCGGCCGGCAACGCGTCGAACGCGGCGCGTACCTGCGCCTGGTCCGATTCGTCGCCGTGCAGGTGGCGCAATGCCAGTGCATGGCAAAGCAGGCTTGACGCGGGATCCCGCACCGCGTCGAAGCGTGCCGCGCGATACAGGGCGCCGGCGCGCGACAGCAGAATATCCGTCGGGCGCCGCAGCATCAGGTGATCAGTTATCGATAACATTTCAGGCCGAAGAAGGGCGCCCATCAGCGCCCCCGGCAGCCTGCCGCCGATGGGCGGGGCGGCGCCAGGGGCGGGCGCCGTTGGCGAAATGCACTTGCCGCGTCACGCGGTTTGCCGGCAAGTGAAGGATCAATGCTTGAAAGGTGCATCGCGGTCTCCGTCCAGTTTGGTTATCGATAACAATCGTAGCACAGCGGTTGGCGAATCCAAGTGTTTTTATCTCCGGTTGCCCGATATGGCGTACTGGTGTTACGCTTTGATATCGATAACTTACATGCCTTGTCCGGGCATGCGGCCCGGCCGGCGCTGGCGCAGCCAGCCGGCTTCCGGCTGTCCGGATAACGGTGACAGGAGACACCTCATTTTGCGTTCCACTACCCTCGCCACGATCATGCTGTCGCTCGGCATGGCATTCCCCGCGCACGCCGCCCAAGCCGGACCGATGCCTCCAGGGGTCTGGGTCGCCGACCAGGGCGACGGCACCTACATCAACCCGATCCTGAACGGCGATTATTCCGACCCGGACGTGGTACGCGTCGGCGACGATTTCTACCTCACCGCATCCAGCTTCACCAATGTTCCCGGCCTGCCGGTGCTGCACTCGAAGGACCTGGTCAACTGGACGCTGATCGGCTACGCGCTGGCCAGGAATGTACCCGAAGCACACCATGCCGTACCGCGCCACGGTGGTGGCGTGTGGGCGCCGGCGATCCGGCATCACGGCGGCAAGTTCTACATCTACTACCCGGACCCGGACTTCGGCATCTTCGTCGTGACCGCCACCGATCCACGGGGCCCGTGGAGCGCGCCGGTGCGGGTCGACGACACGAAGGGCGCGATCGACCCCGCGCCCTTCTGGGACGACGACGGCCAGGCGTGGCTGGCGCATGCCTATGCGGCATCGCGCGCCGGCTTCCAGAACGTGATCACGCTGAAAAAAATGACGCCGGACGGCACGCGCACCGAGGGCCCGGGCAGGCGGATCATCGACGGGGCGGCATTGCCGAAGGCTGCCACTTCCCAGGGCCCCACGCCATGGTTTACCACCGAGGGCCCCAAGCTGTACAAGCGCGGCGGCTGGTACTACGTGTTTGCGCCATCGGGGTCCGTGAAGGGCGGCTGGCAGGGCGTGTTCCGCTCCCGGCATATCGAGGGGCCGTACGAGGGGCGCAACGTGATGGACCAGGGCGATACGGCGATCAACGGGCCGCACCAGGGCGCCTGGGTCGACACCCCGGCCGGCGAGGACTGGTTCGTGCATTTCTCGGACGGCGATTCGTACGGCCGCCGTGTCTTCCTGCAGCCGATGCGGTGGGGTACGGACGGCTGGCCCGTCATCGGCATCCGGCAGGGCCGGGAGCATTACGGCAAGCCCGTCGCGCAGTACAGGAAGCCGAACGTTGCGGCGCAGCCGGCCGCCGTCCCCGCCACCAGCGACGAGTTCGACAACGGCTATCACCTGGGGTGGCAATGGATGGCCAATCCGATGGCGGACTGGGTCGACGCGTCCGTCAAAGGGCGCCTGCGGCTGAAGGCGGTCTCGTCTCCGGCCAACCTGTGGGAGGCCGGCCACCTGCTGACGCAGAAGCTGCCGGGCATGGCGTTTTCGGTCACCACGTCGGTGGAACTGAAAGCAGGGTCGCAGCATGGCGAACGGGCAGGCCTGATTGCCTACGGCTACGACTATGCATGGATCGGCCTGGAAAACACCGCGGCCGGCCAGCGGCTCGTGCAGGTCACCCGCCTGGGGGCGGACCTCGGCATCAGCAAGGGCAAGGTGCGGCAAAGCGCGGAAACGGTGCTGACCGCGCCTGTCGAGGTGAAGGGGCCGGTCCACGTGCGCATGACGTTCAGTCCCGTCGAAGTGGCCGACGCAGCGCCGGACTTTCCCCATTACTGGCATTCGATGCTGCGGTCGACCCATGCGAAGGTGACCTTCAGCTACAGCCTGGATGGCGCCACCTTTACGGCGCTCGGCCCACCGTTCGTGACGCAGCCGGGGCGCTGGGTCGGCACGCAGCTTGGCCTGTTCGCCCAGGCGCCGGGCGGGTCGCCGTCGAACACCGCGACCCGGGCGGGATATGCGGAGTTCGACTACTGGCGCTTTTCAAGGTGACCGGATGTATCGCGCGAGACCCCTGCAAGAGCTGATGGGCTGGACACCGGGGCGCGCCGCGTCCTTTCGCCAACTGCGCCTTCATGCACGGTAAGTCTCGTCCGATGGCATCCCGGGCTGGGCGGCGACGATTCGCTCGATCGCGCTGAACTCCACCGGTTTCCCGAACAGCCAGCCCTGGGCGTACTCTACCCCGTGCTGTCGCACGAAGGCTGCCTGCTCCTCGGTCTCGATGCCTTCCGCGATCATCTGCAAGCCGATGGTGCGCGCCATGGCGATGATATGGCCGACGACCTGGCTGGTCGGCGCGCCCGTGCCGATCGTTTCGATGAAGGAGCGGTCGATCTTGAGCAGGTCCACGTCCAGCGATTCGAGGTACGACAGGCTCGAGTAACCCGTGCCGAAATCGTCGATGGCGATGTCGATGCCCCGTTCGCGCAGCGCGGCCAGCGCGCGCTGCGCGATGGCGAGATCGATGAAGCCTCTTTCGGTGATCTCGACAATAAAATTCGATGGCCTGGCGCCGGTGCGTTCGAGCAGGCGGTCGATCGAAGGCAGCAAGGAGGCGGAGCGCAGGTCCGCCGCGGAGATATTCAGCGCGATGTGAAATGCCGGGTGCTGCGCCAGGAATCGACCGGCGTCCTTCTCCACCAGTTCGAATACCCGCTCCGTCAGGCGGGTGATCAACCCGGTTTGCTCGGCAATGGGAATGAACAGGTCCGGGCCAATGAGTTCCCCGGTACCCCGGCGCATGCGCAACAGTGCTTCCGCTCCCGTGCACCGGTTGGTGCGCAGATCGACGATGGGCTGGTAGACAAGGAAGAATTCGTGATGCGCCAGGCCATGGCGCAGCGCAGCCGCAACGGACATCTGCTGCCGCGCAAACGCCATGATCCCGGCCCCGACAGCAAGGCCGAGGACCATGCCGGCAGGTACCAGCCGGATGGCGATGGACTCGGCACGTTCCTCGACGCGCGACAGCGGAAGTGCGGCGATGGCGGCGGATGGTGCGAGCGGCGAGCGCACGATGGCGACCAGGTAGGCGCCGTCCGCGAATGCGGTCTCGCGGCGCTGGCCGAGGCGTGCCACCCAGGCAGGATTTACATGGCCGCGCGAGACGATCGGGCGGCCATCCCTGGGCCGGTCGAGCTGGATGACCGCAACGGAAACGCCGCTGACAGCGGTCCATGTGTCAAGCGGCAGGCTGCGGTGGACCAGGGCCGTGTAGCCATGCCGCTCCACTGCCATCAGTGCGCCGCCGGTACGGCTGCCGGCCGGTACATCGAGAAACAGCCTCATGCCCTTTCCGGTCACGAAGGAATTGTCACCGAGGTCGATCGGCGAGTCGCCAAGCGACGAACAGATCATCACGCCATCGCGACTGTAGCCGATGGCCTGGAGGTGCGTGGATGTCAGGTCGATCTCGCGCATCAGCGCACGTGCCGGACCGGAGCAGGGCGGGTACCCCGACCGGGCCAGCCGTGCGATGCCGTCGTCGACCTGGCGCACGATCTGGTCCGCGCGGTAGCGCACGTCGCGCGCGAAAGCCAGGGCCAGTTCGGCTTCCGCAGCGAGTGCCTGGCGCTGTGCCTCGTTCCATGCAAGCCAGGGCAAGAGCATGGCCTGTGCCAATGCGGCCGCCAGGATCAGTGTATACAGGGCGTTTCTACTGATGAACCTTCGTGGCATCAAGCAGGATCTCTCGTCGGCATTCGATGGATGGTACCGGAGTATACCGCCGCCTTGCCATGGCAAGCGCTGCCGTGAACGATTTGCCGGCGCGGACAGCCCGCTACAGACGGCGACAAAACACCTACAAACGATGACACCTGCGTTGCCGCCCCCGGCGCAGCATGGCCCCTTGACATTCCGCGCCACGGCACGGCTTCGACCTGAAACCTTGCGAGCCCCGAAACCTGCCTGCACAGCCGCGTTTTCAGGCCGTACGGTCCCTGACCAGGGAAGCGACCGCTTCCTTCCGCCCCTGACGGACTCAGGGCTGCCATGCAGTACAGGAGAGCAAGCATGACCTTCAATATCTGGAACCCCGATGCATTTCCGCTTCCCGGGCAAGCCGTGTTCGACCGCGACAGGCAGCATATCGCGTCCGTGTCGCGTGGCCCCGGCAACCTCGACCTGTTCGTCATCGGATTCGACAACCGCGTCTGGACCACGTTCTGGAACGACCAGACCGGCTGGAGCAACGACTGGTTTCCGCTGCCCGGGCAGGCCGTGTTCGACCGCGACAGGCAGCAGATCGCTGCCGTGTCGCGGGGGCACGGCAATCTCGACCTGTTCGTGATCGGTTTCGACAACCGCGTGTGGACCACCGCCTGGCATACCGAGAGCGGCTGGAAGAACGACTGGGCCCCGCTGCCGGGACAGGCCGTGTTCGATCGCGACAAGCAGAAGATCGCCGCCGTGTCGCGCGGTCACGGTAACCTCGACCTGTTCGTGCTCGGTTTCGACAACCGCGTCTGGACCACCTTCTGGAACGCCCAGGCGGGCTGGAACGGCGACTGGTTCCCGCTTCCCGGACAGGCGGTGTTCGACCGCGAACGCCAGCAGGTCGCCGCGGTCTCCCGCGCCGCGGGCAACCTCGACCTGTTCGTGATCGGGTTCGACAACCACGTCTGGAGCACGTTCTGGAATGACCAGGTGGGCTGGAACGGCGACTGGTTCCCGCTGCCGGGGCAGGCCGTGTTCGACCGCGAACGCCAGCAGGTTGCCGCCGTCTCCCGCGCCGCGGGCAATCTCGACCTGTTCGTGATCGGGTTCGACAACCACGTCTGGAGCACGTTCTGGAACGACCAGGCGGGCTGGAACGGCGACTGGTTCCCATTGCCGGGGCAGGCGGTGTTCGATCGCGAGCGCCAGCAGGTCGCCGCCGTCTCCCGCGCGGCGGGCAATCTCGACCTGTTCCTGATCGGTTTCGACAACCGCATCTGGAGCACATTCTGGAACGACCAGGCGGGCTGGAGCGGCGACTGGTTCCCGCTGCCGGGGCAGGCGGTGTTCGATCGCGAACGCCAGCGGCTTGCCGCCGTCTCGCGTGCCGACCTCAATCTCGACGTGTTCGTGCTGGGCTTCGACAACCGTGCCTGGAGCACCTTCTGGGGACCGCGCGCGCCGATGACGCTCGATGTCGATATCGATCAGACCTCGACGACGATACCGCTGCAGGTCGGCCTGCATGTGCGCGCGAGCGACGGCATCGTGTCCGACACGCGCTGGCACGTGGTCAAAGGCGGTACCGTCGTGCCGGGGATCGGCGACATCATTCCGGCGGGCGTGGCATTCGACCGGATCATCGCGGTCAACCAGCCCGGCGCCTTCGAGATCATTGTCCAGCGCACCGGGCTCGCCGGGCCGGAAGGGCCCACCACGCTGACGCGGCAGTTCAACATCGCGGCCAACCTGCCGGCACCACCGGCACCACCCACGCCGCCGCCGGCTCCGGTCGCCACGCCGGTCATCAGGGTCGAATTCTCCGGCTCCGTCACGGACGCCCGGTTCCACGTGACCGGCTCGGGATTCCTGCCGAACATGCCGAATAGCAGCCAGGGCGTGGCGCTGCGTGTCGTCGACGCCGCCGTCCTGATCGAAACGCGCCGCGAGTTCACGCCATCGTCGGGCGACGGCAGGATCGACCACGTCATCCGGGGCGACCTGTCAGGCCTGGTCGTCAATGCCGCGGGCATCGGCACGGTGGCCATTTCCGCCACCGATGGCCGGCAGGCCAATGGCGATTTTCTATGGAGCAACGTCGTGCGGGTCGACTTCCAGGTTCGCTCGCTGGCGCCGGCGGGGTGACAGGCGAGGAGGTCGGTTCGCCGGCCTCTCAACAGCCCGTCTCGCGGTAGTCCGTGAATACCTGTTCCATGAAGTCCACCACTGCCCTGATGCGCGCGCTCGTGCGCAGCCCGCTATGCATCGACAGCCAGATTTCCTGGTCCAGCTCGGGGATATGGGGGACCGCGGCAACGAGGCCGGGCTGGTCGCTGGCAAGGAAAGTCGCCAGCACGCCCAGCCCGGCACCATGGGAAACGCCGTCGAGGATCCCGAGCCCGTAGCTGCAGCGCATCCACGGCGCCGGGGCGCCGGGCAGGGCACGCAGCCACCGGTCGGACTGGAATTCCGCACGGGGTTCGTCGAATCCCACGAACGGCAGGCTGGCCCAGTCCCGGCCTGCCAGCGCGGCGGCATGGCGCACCGCGACTTCCCGGCTGCAATACAGGCCGAACGACAGGGTGCCGATACGGCGTGCGACGAGATCGAGCTGTTCCGGGCGGTAAGGACGGATCGCGATATCGGCTTCACGCCGCGCCAGGCTGTAGGGTCGGTGCGATGTGACGATTTCCACCTCGACGTTCGGGAAGGTGTCGTGGAAGCGCGCGAAACGGGTCGTGAGGAAGTAGGAAAGCCATTCGTCGGTATTGATCCGCACCAGGCCAGACGCGGCGTGGGCATCCTGCCGGTCCCGCGTGCGCTCGACTTCCAGCGCAATCTCGCCCATCTGGCCGGCCAGCGCGATCATGTCGGCACCGAACGCCGTCGCAACGCAGCCGCCCTGGAACCGCTCGACCAGTTTCTGCCCGACCGCATCTTCCAGTTCATCGAGCCGGCGTGCCAGCGTTGCCGCGCTCAACCCCGCCTTCCTGGATGCACCCCGCAAGGTACCTTCCTGCGCGATCAGCAGCAGCAGCCGCAGGTCATCCCAGTTCAGGTTCTTCATGGTGCGATTTTCCGTCGGGTGATTCAAATTTGAAGCATGACGCATCGAGTTTGCCTGTATGCATTCATTTATGGAGTATGCGATCATGCTGCCGATACGTCAAATGAAAGGAAATCGATGCGTACATTCGGCGACCGCGTACGGCACGCCCTGCTGTTCGAAGCCGTGGCCCTGGCCATTTTCATTCCCGGGTCGGCGGTGCTATTCGACCAGCCCATGCAATCCATGGGGGTGATCGGTATCGCGTCGGCCACCATCGCCACGCTGTGGAACTTCGCGTTCAACGTGGGTTTCGACCGCGCCATGCGCCGCCTGCGCGGCAGCGTGCACAAGACCCTGGCGATCCGGGTCGTGCACACGCTGCTGTTCGAGGCCGGCCTCGTCATCATGCTGATCCCCCTCATCGCCTGGTACCTGGACACCGGCTTGTGGCAGGCGCTGCTGATGGACATGGCGATCGTGATCTTTTACCTGGGATACGGCTTCCTTTTCAACCTTGCCTACGACCGCATGTTCCCCATTGCCGCACCGGCGGTGCGCGCGGCCTGAGCGGGACACCGTCACCTGCCGGCCCGGCCCGCATGCAGCGGGTAACGCCGCCGATACTGGCGACGCCATTTTCACCACATCGAAACACGTTTCATCAGGTGGGAAGTCGCTGCCGGCTATCGTCACGCTTGCTTCCCGATGCACAGGATTTAATTCCACATTGTAAAAGTAAGCTTGCAACACACTGATTTTATTGAAGGAATTAACTCGAACCTCGTTTATAAGATATAAGAGTTCGAGGCAGGTAACCCTTATGATGAACGCTACAGCGAGCGGTCTGCCATCCCCGCGGATTCGCCGGCGCGCAGGTTTCAGTTCATCCCGAGGAGTCTCACATGTCCCAGTACCACACCGATATCCCGTCCCATCCCGCGCAAGCGAACATGAACACGGCGATGGCCGATGAATCCCGCCTGCAGGCGCACCGGCGCGCGGTGACGCAGGACCGGCATCGCAGGATCCATACGGTTTTCGCTTCGCCGCAGCGGGGCAGGGACGATGCGGCCCCGCTGGCAGCGAAACACATCGCGCGGCGCGTGGCGCGCGTGGGCATCATTGGCGCCAACAGTATCGGCATGGGCGTTGCCATGGCCGTGCTTGATGCCGATATTCCCGTCGCCCTGTTCGAACCCGCACGTGAATTGCTCGACCGGGCGACGTCATCGCTGCGGTCGGGCTACGAAGATGCCTGCACGGCCGGCGAGATCACTGCCGCCCAGCGCGACAGGCGCGTGGCACTGCTGGCCGGCACCGTCAACCTGCACCACCTGAAAGACTGCGACGTCATCGTGGAGGTCACCGGGGCCGGCAGGGAGGCCACGGGCGTCCTGGTACGCCGGCTGAACGAAGTCGCCCGGCAGGACGTCATCCTGGTAGCCCGGATTGCGGCGTGCGATATCGACGATGTCGCCAGCCTGGCGAGGCATCCGGAGAACGTGCTGGGCTTCCATCTGGCGGAGGGCCCCGACGCCACCCTGGTCTGGGAATTCGCGGCAGGCAGGGCCACATCGGAACGCACGCTTGCAACCGCCGCCGCGCTTGTCCAGGCATTGCACAGGACGCTGGAGGCGCCGGCTGCGCGGATAATGACCTGATCCGATGAGCATGCGACCGGGCGACCGTGGTCGCCTGGCCCGGCAGCGCCCGCACTGCCGGGCGGCAGTCGCCGGTACAGCCGGATGGGAAGAATTTTGCTGCCTTTCAAGCGCAGTACGTACGCTGGCGCACATTACTAGCACATTCCAAGCTGGAAAGTAACTGGACTTGGCGGCAATTTGCACGTATAATTGACGTATATTTACAACAGAACGTCGCAGCAGCGTCTCTGCCGCTCAGCTTTCCATGCCATACGCTGGAAAGCGATGGAAAGCCAATCCCGGGCCCGGTGCCCGCATCCGTACATCGTCTGACGCTTGATCGTCAGATACCCGGTGCCATGCCATTGCATGGTGCCCGCGTGGTCGAAAGTCCTGAACCCCAGCTTCTTCCGGCACGCACCCGACACTTCCGGCGCACAGGCTTCAGTCCTGCCGCTTACGCGTGTCCCGCCCTGTTCCGCCGCGTCCGTGCGCCTTCTTGCGCCGTTGCATCGCTGTCGGCCCGGGGCTCGCCGATTCCCGTTCGAGGCCACTGGCCGCAGGGTTTCATTTCATTCGCGAAATCGAAGGAGAACCACAACGTGGCAAAACAAATCATCATCGACCATGTTTTCAAAGTCTTCGGCGACCAGCCCGAAGCGGCACTGGCGCTGGTGCGCGAAGGCGCCGGCAAGCAGGATATCCTGGCCAGGACCGGCTGCACGATCGGCGTGTTCGACGCCACCCTGACCATCGAAGCAGGCGAGATCTTCGTCATCATGGGGCTGTCCGGTTCGGGCAAGTCGACCCTGGTGCGCATGCTCAATCGCCTGATCGAGCCGACCGCGGGCCGCATCCTGGTGGACGGCGACGATATCAATGCCTTGCCCGACGCGCAATTGCGCGCCTTGCGCCGCAAGGACATCAGCATGGTGTTCCAGTCGTTCGCGCTGCTGCCGCATATCAGCGTGCTCGATAACACGGCCTTCGGCATGGAACTGGCCGGCGTGCCCAGGTCCGAGCGCCATGCGCTGGCCCGGCAGGCGCTGGACCAGGTCGGCCTCGCCGGCTATGCGGCGAGCTATCCCGACGAACTGTCCGGTGGCATGCAGCAGCGCGTGGGACTGGCCCGCGCGCTGGCGTCCGATCCATCGATCCTGCTGATGGACGAGGCGTTTTCCGCGCTCGACCCGATCATGCGCACGGAAATGCAATCGGAACTGCTGCGCCTGCAGCAGATCAAGCGCCGCACCGTCGTGTTCATTTCGCACGACCTCGATGAAGCCATGCGCATCGGCGACCGCATCGCCCTGATGAAGGATGGGCACGTGGTGCAGGTGGGCACGCCGGAAGAGATCCTGCGCAGGCCGGCCAACGACTGGGTGCGCAACTTCGTGCGCGGTGTCGATGCGGCGGCCGTCTTCAAGGCCGGCGATATCGCCCGCAAGAGCCAGATCGTGGTGTCGGAATCGCCCAACCGCGGTTCCCGTGCCGCGCTGTCGATGCTGGAAGAGCAGGATCGGGCATACGCCTATGTCGTCAGCCCGAAGCGCGAATTCCTCGGCCTCGTGTCGGCCGATTCGCTGCGCAGCGCGCTCGACGGCCATACCGGGCCACTGGGCCTGCAGCATGCGTACCTGCCCGATGTGCAGTGCATCGATGCGGACGAACCGGTTGCCGGTCTGGTCGGCCAGGTGGCGCAGCTGCCGTACGCCGTCCCGGTGGTGGCCGCCGATGGCAGCTTCCGCGGTGCCATCAGCAAGACCACCCTGCTGAAGTTCCTCGACCGCGATACGCCGCCCATTGCCGAGCCCCGACCTGTCGCGTCCGACCTTGCCGCGTCACCCATACAGAAAGGACAAGCATGATTTCCGATATCACCTCGTCGCTGGAGCCGGGCGTCGTGCCGGCATCCCAGCCCAACCCCTGGCTGCCGACTCCGCCGGGCGACACCTCCTGGCTTGACGCCGCGGGGCCGGCTGCGACGCCCGAGCAAGCCGATGGATCGCTCCTTGCGCAACTCGTCGACGGTTCGCTGCCGCTGCAATCCTGGATCAACGACGGCCTGGGCTGGATCGTCGAGCATTTCCGCCCGTTCTTCCAGGTAGTGCGCGTGCCGATCGACGCCATGCTGTCCGGCGTGGGAGACGCGCTGCTGGCGGTGCCGTCGGCGGTGGTGATCGCCATCGTCGGCTTGCTGGCCTGGCAATTCACCAGCCGCACGCTGGCCATCGGCACCGTGCTGGCGCTGCTGGTGGTGTCGATGCTGGGCGTCTGGCCGGAAGCGATGATCACGCTGTCGCTGGTACTGACATCGCTGGCCTTCTGCCTGGCGATCGGATTGCCGCTGGGGATCTTCCTGGCCAGCAGCGACCGCGCGCAGAATACCCTGCGCCCGCTGCTCGATGCCATGCAGACCACGCCGGCGTTTGTCTACCTGGTACCGGTGGTCATGCTGTTCGGTATCGGCAATGCGCCCGGCGTGATCGTCACCATCATCTTCGCGCTGCCGCCGCTGGTGCGCCTGACCAATCTCGGCATCCGCCAGGTGCGTCCGGACCTGATCGAAGCAGCACGCGCCTATGGCGCATCGCCGTGGCAGTTGCTGACCCGTGTGCAGTTCCCGCTGGCCATGCCATCCATCATGGCCGGCATCAACCAGTCGCTGATGCTGTCGCTGTCGATGGTGGTGATCGCCTCGATGATCGCGGTCGGCGGCCTGGGCCAGATGGTGTTGCGCGGCATCGGCCGCCTGGACATGGGCCTGGCCACCGTGGGCGGCCTCGGTATCGTGCTGCTGGCCATCACGCTGGACCGCCTGACACAGGCGATGGGGCAGCCGCGCCGTGGCGTGCGGCACTGGTACCAGACGGGCCCGGCCGGTTTCATCCTGCGCCTGGCAGGCGGCAGCCACGGACGGGGCGGTCCAGCGCGCGGCGAAGCGGCCGCGCCGGCCACGCCCGATCACCAATCGCTCAGCGCACAGTAAGGAGAAAGATCCTCATGCAGCATATTGAACATTTCAAAGTCACATCCAGGGCGCAGCGCAGGTTCCGATGGTTTTCCGCGCTGGCGCTGGCCGCGCTCACCCTGAGCACCAGCCTGGCCATGGCCCAGGCACCCGCTGCCGGCCTGCCCGGCAAGGGCGTCAAGGTGCAGGCGCTGCAAAGCTCGATCGCCGAGGAAACCTTCCAGACCATGCTGGTCGATCGCGCCCTGGAACGGCTGGGCTACGAGCCGCAGCCGGTCAAGGAAGTCGGCTACCCGGCCGCGCATATCGCCATCGCCAATGGCGACGCCACCTATCTCGCCGTGCACTGGGATCCCCTGCACCAGGACTATTACAACAATGCCGGCGGCGATGCCAAGCTGCTGCGCACGGGCCAGTATGCCGGTCCCGCCGCGCAGGGCTACCTGATCGACAAGGCCACCGCCGAGAAGTACAACATCACCAACATCGAGCAGCTGCGCGATCCGGGCCTGGCAAAGCTGTTCGACCATGACGGCGATGGCAAGGCCGACCTGACCGGCTGCGATCCCGGCTGGGGCTGCGAGGCGATGATTGAAAACCATATGGACGCGTACCAGCTGCGCGATTCGGTCAGGCACGTGCAGGGCAGCTATGCGGCGCTGATCGCCGATACCATCGGCCGCTACAAACGCGGCGAACCGATCCTGTACTACACGTGGACGCCGTACTGGGTCAGCGGGGTGCTGGTGCCGGGCAAGGACGTGGTATGGCTGCAGGTGCCGTTCTCGTCGAACCCGGCAAAGGCCAATACCCGTCTGGACGATGGCAGCGACTACGGCTTTTCCGTCAACACGACGCGTATCGTCGTGAACCGGGCCTGGGCCGAGAAGAATCCGGCGGCCGTCAAACTGTTTGAAGTCATGCGGCTGCCGATCGCCGATATCAATGCGCAGAACGAGCGCATGCGCACTGGCGAGAACACGCAGGCCGATATCGCACGGCATACCGCAGGCTGGATCAAGTACCACCAGCAGCTGTTCGATGACTGGATCGCGCAGGCGCTGGCGGCGGCGAAACCGTGATGGCATGACACCCGCGGTGCGAGCCGCGGGTGTCATGCCATGTTCGTGATTCAGGCCTTGCGGGCCTTGCGGCGTGCCAGGTAGCCGACCAGGCCCAGGCCGCCCAGCAGCATGCCGTACGTGCTTGGCTCCGGCACGGCCGACACGGACAGGTGCAGGTCGTTCACGGTCGCCCAGACGCCCGGCTGGTCGCCCGTTGCCATCGTCAGCGACACGAGATCGGCGCTGGACACGAAACCGACAAAGGAATTGAAGTCCGGCGTTTCAAGCGTGTAGCTCGTCGTCGCGCCGGTGCTGTCGGTAGCGGTCAGCGTGATGAATTCAGCCGGCGTCGACGAGCCGAAGAGGTCGGAACCAAAGAAGAAGCCACCCGCGCCGGCTACCGGGGTGGCAGTGGCGAACGTTACAATGTCCAGGCGATTGCCGCCCGTCAGCCACATATCGGAGAAATCATCGGTCGCCCCCCAGATCGACGTTGAATTCGGGGCCGCGGAAACCGTGTAGCCATAGTCACCCGCCGTTCTCTCCAGCGGCCCCTCGTATTCGTCCAGATCCAGGTCATCAAATGTATCGACGCCAGTATTGCCCACCGCAGCCAGGTAGGCAGTCTGGCTGGTGTATGTCGTGATTTCTGCCTGCGCGGCGCCGGCGGCGCATAGCAGGATTGCGGAAGCAATTGCGGTCGAAACAAGGCTGGAAACACGCACGATGAACTCCTTTGGAGAGGTTGGGAAAGACACGCCGCTTGTGGCGGGTGCAGCTCTACTGTACTCCTGCGATTTGCCGTGGCAACAACTACTTAAAATTAACTTAAGACCTGTCGTTCCCGTGGGCAGCGGGATTTCAATCGGATACCCATCAGTTGCGGCTCGCCAGCTCAGCAGTGCCGTGACGCCCATGCATGCCTGGCGTTGTAAATATCGCACTTGTGAAGACCCGATCGACACGCTTGTCCTGTGATGCACTGTTTGCAGCGATGGCCTCGATGTGCGTATTCCGGCCGCACCCTGACAAATGGCATGAGGCGGTGCGGGGGGCCTGTTCAAGGTACCCGCCGGCGCGCGTCGATGCTCCATGCACCTGCGCCGAAGGCGAGGACCTGCAGCAGGCCGCCCGTCAGCGCCAGGTTCTTCAGCAGGTGGCTCATCTGGTTCCGGTCGTCGATGGCGTTGTGGAACAGCAGGCCCGCGACCAGCGTGAAGACGGCGAGGCCGGCTGCGGCGGTGCGCGTGCGATAGCCGGCTGCCAGCATCAAGCCGCCACCCAGCGTGACCGCGATGGACACGACGAGCCCCAGGCCGGCGAAGGGCAGGCCGACCGACGCGATTGCTTCGGCCGTGGCGTCGGGCGCTGCGATCTTGTGCAGGCCGCTGAAGATGAAGATGACGGCGAGCAGCAGCCGGCCGAGGGCGGGAATGGCGTGATGCATGGGTGGCCTCATGTCAGTGTGTGGGTGGTCGTGCTGTCCTGCACCAGGTTCTGGCGCAGGCGCGTCATGCCGCGCCGCAGCCAGCTTTTCACCGTGCCGAGCGGTGCGTTCATGTGCGCCGACAGTTCGGCATGCGGCATGCCGTGGCCGTAGGTGAGGGCGATGCTCTGCCGCTGCGCCGGCTCGAGCCGGGCCTGCGCCACGGGCAGGCGCCTGCGCAGCGTGTCATTGAATGCCTGCCGTATCGGATCGCAGGCGTCGCCATCGTCCATCGCGAGTTCCTCGAGCCAGGCCGCCTGCGCCGCGGCCTCGGCGCGCTGCTGTTCGAGCTTGCGGCTGCGCAGGCGTGCGTCGGTGAAGCCGACGAAGCGAGCAGGGCGGAGCGGACGCTGCGCCGTCGGGCCCCACCTTCTGGAAGCCCGCGTGGCATGGACGGGAGGTGTGGAGCGCCGGGGCGCCAGTGCCCGGCATCCATGGCGGTCAGGGCGCGTCGATGTCCGCCAGGAAGCGGGCCAGCAGTGCATTGAATGCTGCGGGATCGTCGCGAAAGGGCGCGTGGCCGGCGCGTGGAATCCGGTGGCATTTTCCCGACCACAGGTTCCCATAGCCGATGCCGTCGATGTAATCGAGGTTGATAATGGCGTCGCCGGCGCCATTGACGACAGCGAGCGGCTGCCTGAAATGCTCTACCAGCAGGCGCTGGTTGACGCCCGCGCCGGCACGCGCGGCTTCGAACATGATCCTGCGGGCGCGGCCGTCGGCGCGCGCCATGGCCGCGCGCAGCGGCGCGTCGAACGTGTGGCCGAAGATGGCGAGCCCGAATGCCTCCAGGTCCTCGGCGGACAGGTTCTCGCGCGAGCCGTACCGGATGGCCGAGCCGGGCCGGAATCCTTCCGACATCGTATTGCCGACTGGCGGAGCGCCGCAGATCACCAGGCCGCGCACCGATGCCAGGCGGGACGCCAGTTCCAGCGCGATATGGCCGCCCAGCGACCAGCCGAAGAGGACCGGATCGGCCAGGCCGATATGCGCGATCACTTCGGCGAGCGTGTCCGCGAAGCCCGGTCGCGTATAGGTGCGTTCCGGATGCGCCGCATCGCCGGAGGCCCCATGGCCGGGCAGGTCGATGGCGATCAGCCGATGGTGCTCCAGCGCCGCACTGTCGATCTGGTGCTGGAATACCGCCGAGCTGGAAGAGTTACCGTGAATCATGAAGACGCTGGTCGCGCCGCTGCCCGAATCCCTTACCGCGATCATGCCGTGCGAGGTGGGCACCTGGTATGCGTACATCTGTCGAGCCATTGCCTGGATACTCCATTCGTGGAAGAACGGGCATCGTGCGGCAAGCGCCGGCGACTGGCCAATCGAAGCTGCGTATGGATGACTATCAGGACGGGTTATCGGCAGCGTTCCCGCGGCGCGCGCCTTGTTTGCGCGCCTTATTTGCGCCTTATTTGCGCCGTGTGGCGGAGCGTATCGTCCGGCTGATTTCCTGCGATGCCTGGCGGGCCAGGCGATCGAGGATCTGCCGGCCGCTGTCGCCAAGCTGGCGCGGCCTGGTGTCGATGACGCATAGCGAGCCCAGCGCCGTACCCCGGTCGTCCGTGATCGGCGCGCCAGCGTAGTAGCGGAAATGCGGCGCATCGGCGACGGCAGGGTTGTCGGCAAAGCGCGGGTCGTTGTCCAGTTCGGAGAATTCCTGTACCCCGGTCTGCAGCAGCGTGTAGTTGCAGAATGCCCAGCTGCGCGGGGTTTCGCTCAGGTCGAGCCCGACCCTGGCCTTGAACCACTGCTTGTCCTCGCTGATGATGCTGATCAGCGCGACCGGCATCGACAGGCTCAGCGCCGCAAGCTGGGCGATATTGTCCAGCGTTTCCTCTTGCGCGCTGTAGAGCAGGCCGGAACGGTGCACGGCCGCCAGGCGGCGCGGTTCATCGGCGCCGACCGGGAAGGGCGCATCGAGCAGGGCGGGCGGCAGCGGCGCCAGGACGGCGGGCTTGAACGACCCGTGCTTCGCCAGCTCCTCGGGCAAGCCGTCCGGCGCGCCGTGCAGCCGGACCACTTTGTAATGCAGGTCCGGCCCGAGCAGCGCGTCGATCTGTTCGGCGGGCAGGGACGTGGCGATGACGATCCGCAGCCGGTTCAGGACGGGAATCTCGCGCAGCGACGAGAGGAAACCCGGCATCAGGTCTTCCGCCGTTTCCACGTGCACCACCAGCATGTCGGGCAAGTTGGTGCCGAGCGTTACCGCGGCCGCAACCGGATTGTCGAGGCAGGTGAGACCGGCCACGTTCATGCGCGCGAAAGCACTGGTCCAGCTCGCGTGATGGCGCGCCGGGGCCAGCACCAGCACTTCCCAGCCGGGCGACTTGATGTCGTTGCCCTGTGCCAGCGTGGCCAGCACGTCGGTCTCGTACATGCGCCGATGGCCGCCGGGCGTCTTCCACGACGGGATGACACCGCTTTCGATCCACAGCTGCGCCGTACGGGCCGATACGCCAAGGATTTTCGCTGCCTGTGCCGTGGTGATGATGGGACTGTTCATGGCTGGCAGTATAGCCGATGGCCCGGCTTCGAATCGGCACCCCCCCCCCCCGTGCACCCGATGGGCCCGCCATGTGGCAGGTTCCAGCCCGGCCACGGCCGGTCCGCGGAAATCCCCCGCGCATCCTGTCATCTCTTCCATTGGAATGATTCGCCGGGCCGCAACGACAGGCATGCTGTGACATATGCCATGCGGCCCGGCCCGGATGCCGGCGGGAAAAAAAGACGGCGGTGGCGCATCCGGATCCGGCTGGCCGGCGTATGTCAGGAATCGCAGCTTGCCCCATCCATCATGACCGGCACCGGCCAGGGGCGGCCACCTTGCTGCCGGACCACCACTGTCACTCAAAGGAGAATCTGATGACCATCGCTTCGCACCTCCGCAGCGCCGCCATTACCGCCACCCTGGCCGCCACCGGCCTGCATGCCATCGCCGCGGAGCCCGGCGGGACCAGGCCGTCGGTCGTGATCGTGCACGGCGCATTCGCGGACGGCTCCGACTGGGCCAAGGTCATTCCGCTGCTGCAGGCGAAGGGCATCAAGGTGACCGCGGTGCAGAATCCGCTGACTTCGCTGGCCGACGATGCCGCCGCTGCCCGCCGTGCCATCGACAGCCAGCCGGGCAAGGTGGTGCTGGTCGGTCATTCCTGGGGCGGCACGGTGATCACGGAAGCGGGGCAGCACGACAAGGTGGCCAGCCTGGTCTACGTGGCGGCCTTCGCCCCCGACGCCGGCAAATCGACCGCCGAGACGGGCGAAGGCTACCCCGCCGCGCCCGGCAGCAAGCGTTTTGTCGCCGACCGAGAAGGATTCCTGAGCCTGCCGGAAGCGGCGATGCGCGAAGATTTCGCGCAGGACGTGCCCGCGGCGCAGGCGGCGGTCATGACGGCGACGCAGGGGCCGATCCAGGCCAAGGCCTTTACGGAGAAAGTCTCCGTCCCCGCATGGAAGACCCGGCCATCGTGGTTCATCGTCAGCACCCAGGACCGCATGATCGATCCGGGCCTGCAGCGTGCCATGGCGAAGAAGGCCGGCGCCAGGACGACGGAACTGGCGGCCAGCCACGTGCCCCAGCAGTCGCGCCCGGCCGAAGTGGCCGCGGTGATCCTTGAAGCGGTGGCGGCCACGAAATAAGGCCGGGCACCGGGAGCGCGGCTCAGGCGGGCCCGGGGAACGCCACGTCGAGCAATCCCTCGCTGGCGAGCAGCGTTGCCTGCTCGATCAGCGCGCGCATCTTCGGCTGGTTCTGGCTGCGCATCGGGAAGTACAGGTACAGGCCGGAAGTCTCCGGCACCTGGCCCACCAGCGTGCGCACCAGGCGCCCGTGCCGCACGTCGTCGGCGATCTCGATATCGGGCAGCCAGGCGATGCCGAGCCCCTTGCGCGCCAGTTCGGCGATCATCGCGGTGTCGTTGGCGCACAGCGCGGCATCGGTATCGAGCAGGATCTCGCCTTCGCTGCCGTGGAAGCGCCACGGCGGCAACACGCCGGACGTTGAAAAGCGATAGCGGATCGTGGCATGCCGCAGCAGGTCGTGCGGCGTGGCCGGCTCGCCGTGCTGGCTGAAATAATGCGGCGACGCCACGATGGACCAGGACAGCGCCCGGCTGAGGCGGATCGCCACCATGTCCTGCGCGATCGACTGGCCCAGGCGCACGCCCGCATCGTAGCCGGCCGCCACCAGGTCGACCAGGCCGTCGTCGAGCGACAGGTCGAACGTGATGTCGGGGTATTTCGCGCGCATGCGCGGCACCAGGTGCTGCGCCAGCAGGAAGCCGAACGCGCGCGGCGCGGTGACGCGCAGGTGGCCGGAAGGGCGCTGCTGGAACTGCGCCAGTTCGGTGAAGGCATCGTCGATCTGGCCGACCGCCGGTTTCAGCACCGCCAGCAGTGCCGCCCCGGCATCCGTCAGCGACACGCTGCGGGTATTGCGCGTCAATAGCGTCACGCCATGCCGGCGCTCCAGCGCCCGCACGCCCTTGCTGACCGCCGTGGGGCTGACGTTGAGCCGCCTGGCGGCCAGCGTGAAGCTGCGATGTTCTGCGACGGCGAGGAACAAGCGGATCAATTCAAGGGAACTCATCTTCTCATTATGAACTTTAGGTTCATCGAGCATAGCGGTTTGCATACTTTTTCGCTACACCGCACCGGCCTACACTGCAAGGACTGCAAGCCAACCACGAGGAGAAACCAGATGATCAAGCTACCCCCCGCGATCGCCGCCTATGTCGGCGCCGCGAATGACCAGGACGCGGAGCGCGTCGCCGCCTGCTTCACACCGGATGGCACCGTGCGCGACGAAGGCACGAGCCGGCGCGGCGCCGGGGACATCGCCGCCTGGGCACGCGACACCGCCACGCGCTACCAGTCGGCCATCGCACCCGTCGCCATCGAGGAGGCGGACGGGCGGTGCAGGCTGACGGCCACCGTTTCCGGCAATTTCCCGGGCAGCCCGGCCACCCTCGCATTCCATTTCACACTGCGTTCCGACCGCATCGAATCGCTGGAGATCACCGCATGAACAGCTACTCCTTCCATGGCAGGCATGCCCTCGTCACCGGTGGCACGAAAGGGATGGGCGAGGCGATCGTGCGGGCGCTGGTCGAACGGGGCGCGACGGTGTTCGCCACGGCCCGCAACCGCCCCGCCGATCCGGTCGCCACGGTGCGCTACCTGGAGGCCGACGTCGGCACCGCGCAGGGCGCGGCGCATGTCGCCGAGGCCGTCCAGCGGGAATGCGGCCACCTGGACTTCCTGGTCAATAACGTCGGCGGCTCGTCCGCGCCGAGTGGCGGGGCGCTGGCGCTGACCGACGAAGCGTGGAACGACGCGATCCAGTCGAACCTGATGGCGGCCGTGCGGCTCGACCGCGCCTTCCTGCCCGCCATGATGGAAAGGCGCGCCGGCGCGATCATCCATATCACGTCGATCCAGCGGCGCCTGCCGCTGTACGAGTCCACCGTGGCCTATGCCGCGGCCAAGGCCGCGCTCGGCAACTACAGCAAGTCGCTGGCCAACGAGTTCGGTCCGCACGGCATCCGCGTCAACGCCGTCGCGCCCGGATTCATCGAGACCAGCGCCGCCCAGGCCCTGATCGGGCGCATGGCGGCGCACCGCCAGGGCAGCGAGGACGAGGCGCGCCAGGTGCTGATGGACTCGCTGGGCGGCATACCCATCGGCCGCCCCGGCAAACCGGAGGAAGTGGCCGAACTGGTTGCCTTCCTGCTGTCCCCACTTGCCGCGTCGATCCACGGGGCCGAACTCGTGATCGACGGGGGCACGATCCCGACGGTCTGACCATGCCGCGGCAACGCGGTCCCCAACAGCAAACCACCACGATCATGACCAGGCCACTGTCCTTTCCGCGCTCGCCGGCGCCCCTGCGCGGCGCCGACCTGCCGCTGCTGATCTCCCTGAACGTGCTGCTGGAGGAATGCAATGTGACGAGGGCCGCGGCGCGCCTCCACGTCAGCCAGCCCGCGCTGTCGGCCCAGCTGTCGCGCCTGCGCGTGCTGTTCGGCGACCCGCTGCTGGTGCCGGCCGAGAGCGGGCGCGGCCTGGCGCCGTCGTCTTTCGCCCGGAAGCTGCACCGCCGGCTGCAACCGGCGCTGGCGGCGCTGACGGCGGCGCTGCGCCCGAAGAATGACGATTTCGACCCCGCGCTTGCCGACCGTACCTTCAACCTCGTTGCCAACAGCACCGGTGCTGCCGCGATCCTGCCCGGCCTGGCGCGGCAGGTGCAGCTTCATGGCAACCGGCAGCTGCGGCTGACGCTCGCCGAGTCCGGCGGCGCGGAACTGGCCAGCAGGCTGGAACGAGGAGAGGTGGACCTGTGCTTCGGCGCCGCATGCATGCTGCCGCCGGGCCTGCTGAGCAGCGAACTGATGACCACGCCCTATGTACTCATCCAGCGCAAGGCGCATGCGCGCGGCTGCGCGACCGTGACGCTGGACGAATACTGCACGCTGGATCACGTCAACATTTGCCGCGACGGCGGCCTGCACGGCGCGCTGGACGAGCAGCTGTACCGGCTGGGACACGCGCGCCACACGGCGTTGGCGGTGCGCGATGCCAGCGCAGCCGGCGCGGTCGTCGGCGCCAGCGACCTGGTGTGCACGGTGCCCGCGTTCCTCGCACCGTCGATGCCGGCCTCGGTCGACGTCATCGACCTGGGCTTCCCCTTCCTGACGTACACGCTGTGCATGGCCTGGCATCCGGGCAGCGATGACGAGCCGGGCCTGGCGTGGCTGCGCGGGCAGATCCTGGCCAGCACCCGGGGCAGCCCGAAGGCATCGTCCGGGCCGCGGATGGCGTGAGCCCGAACGGCGCCATGATGGAATGCGATGGCGGCGCGGCGATCGCCGGCCTGCGGATCCGCGACGGCAAGCGACTGTCCATCTTCCGTTCCTATGCCTACCAGCGCATGGCCCAGCCGAACCTCACGGTGCTGACCGGCGCGCTGGTGTCCCGGCTGGTCTTCGACGGCAAGCGGGTGACCGGTGTCGATGTCGTGCACGAAGGCCGTCTGCGCTCGTTCCATGCCGAACGGGAAGTGGTGCTGTCGCTAGGGGCCGTCAACACGCCGAAGGTCTTGATGCAGTCCGGCATCGGCCCGGAAGACGAACTGGCGCGGCACGGGATCGCGGTGCGCCAGCACCTGCCCGGCGTCGGCCGGAACCACCAGGATCACGTGTCGTTCGGCTGCGCATCGCCGATGCGTCGATCATGCCGCGTATCACCACGGGCAATACCATGGCGCCCTGCGTCGTCATCGGGGAGCGCGCGGCAGAGGTGATCAAGGCGAAGTACCGGATCTGACGAACACGCGGCGTACGCATCCAGCCGGGGTGCCGCAGGAGATACCGCGGAGATTGCTCATGGCCTTGAGCAAAGATGGCTCGGCTGTCTGCTATATATTAGGTACAATGTGGGCTCTCAACCAGATCCCGGGGGCCCCATGAAAACCGTCGTTTGCCAGTCGCCAGGTGAGCTGCAATTCGTCGACCGGCCCGTGCCGCAGGCCGGGCCCGGTGAAGTGCTGCTGCGCGTTCGCCGCATCGGCCTTTGCGGAACGGACATGCACATCTTCCGAGGCACGCAGCCTTACCTGGCCTATCCGCGCGTGATGGGGCACGAACTGTCCGGCGAGGTGGTCACGGCACCCGAAGGCAGCGGCCTGGCCGAAGGCGATCCGGTGTATGTGATGCCTTATCTTTCCTGCGGCCGCTGCGTTGCCTGCCGCCGCGGCAAGACCAACTGCTGCACGCAACTCCAGGTGCTGGGCGTGCACCGGGATGGCGGCATGGCCGAGTACCTGGCTATCCCCGCGCAGTTCGTGTTCAGGACCGACGGCATCTCGCTCGACGACGCGGCGATGCTGGAATTCCTCGCCATCGGTGCCCATGCTGTGCGGCGCGGTGCCGTCGGCGCCGGCCTGAAGGTGCTGGTGGTCGGCGCCGGACCGATCGGCATCGCCGCCGCGCTGTTCTCCCGGCTGGCCGGGGCCAGCGTCACGGTGCTCGACACGCGCGCTGACCGCCTGGCGTTCTGCCGCGACGCGATCGGCATCGGGCGTACCGTCGTCGTCGGGGAAGGGGACAGGCAGCAGTTGGCGGACATCACGGACGGCGATTTCTTCGACGTGGTGTTCGACGCGACCGGCAATGTGAAGGCCATGGAGCGTGGCCTGGACTTCGTCGCCCATGGCGGCACCTATGTGCTGGTCTCGATCGTGCTGGACAGGATCTCGTTCGCCGATCCGGAATTCCACAAGCGCGAGACCACCTTGCTGGGCAGCCGCAACGCGACGGCCGACGATTTCCGCACCGTGCTGGCCGCCATGAAGGCGGGCCTGGTGCCGACCAGGATGCTCAACACGCATCGCACCACGCTGGACGATTTCATTGGCGTGCTGCCGGCGTGGATGGACCCCGCCAGCGGCGTGATCAAGGCCATCGTCGAGGTCTGAATGGCGACGCCGATCCTCCAGTTCGGCACCAGCCGCTTCCTGCAGGCGCATGTCGACCTGTTCGTCGACGAGGCGCTCGAACAGGGACAGGCGCTGGGCCACATCACGGTGGTGCAGACCACCGGCAATCCGCAAAGCACCCGCCGCACTGCCGCGTTCAACACGCCGGGCGGTTATCCGGTGCGCATCCGCGGCATGATCGACGGCGCGGTGGTGGACCGGGAACGCCGCGTCACGGCCGTCGCTGCCGCACTGGACGCGGCGAGCGACTGGGCGGCGGTCCGCGAACTGGCGGCCGGCCCGGCGCGGGTCCTCGTCTCCAACACCGGCGACCGCGGTTATGCGCTGGACCCCGGCGACGGCCCGCACCAGCTCGTGGCGACTACGCCGCCATCGAGCTACCCTGCCAAGCTGCTGGTCCTTCTCAGCCACCGCTACCGGTCCGGCGGCCAGCCGCTGACGATCTGTCCATGTGAACTGGTCGCCGGCAACGGCAGCGTGCTGCGCGACCTGGTGATCGGCCTGGCCGTTGCGTGGCAGTGCGATGAAGGTTTCATTGGCTGGCTGCGCAGCCACTGCATCTGGGTCAATTCGCTGGTCGATCGCATCGTGTCCGAAGCCATCGACCCGGTGGGCGCGGTTGCCGAGCCTTACGCGATCTGGGTCGTCGAGGCGCAGCCGGGCATGGTGCTGCCGTGCCGCCACCCGGACATCGTCGTCACCGACCGGCTCGAACCTTACGAGCGCCGCAAGCTGTTCCTGCTGAACCTTGGCCACACATTCCTGGCCGAGTGCTGGCTGCGGGAGGGGGCGGATCCCGGCCGCACCGTGCTGCAGGCGATGGGCGATGCGCGCCTGCGCGGCGAACTGGACGGCGTATGGGAGAACGAAGTACTGCCGGTCTTCGACGCGCTGGGCGAGGGCGCCGAAAGCCGCGTCTACCTGGCGCAGGTGCGCGACCGCTTTGCCAACCCCTTCCTGGCGCACCGGCTGGCGGACATCGCGCAGAACCACGGCGAGAAGAAGCGCCGGCGGCTGCAGCCTGTCGTGGCCCTGGCCGAGGAACTGAAGCTGGACCTGCCCCAGCCGCGCCTGCGTGCCGCGCTGGAGGATGGGCCGGCATGAAGGCATGGCGATGAAGAACCCAGCGCTTCGCCCGTCAACTGCCATGTCGGTCGACGCACTACACTCGCATGACTCCACAATCCAGGACATATTCATGCCGCATCTTCGTTCCCTGATGTTCACGATTGCCGCCGGCCTTGCGTTCGCGGCACAGGCGCAGCCCGGACAGGCGCTGACCCTCCACTACGACAAGCCCGCCGAAGCCTGGACCGAAGCGCTCCCGGTCGGCAACGGCCGCCTTGGCGCGATGGTGTTCGGCCGTCCGGGGGCTGAGCTCCTGCAGTTGAACGAGGCCACGCTGTGGAGCGGCGGCCCGGTGGCCACCAATATCAATCCCGGCGCATTCGACGCGCTGGGCAAGGTGCGCGAGGCGCTGGCGCAGGAAGACTACGACGCGGCCTACGCGCTGGCACGCCAGGTGCAGGGCCGTTACACGGAAAGTTTCCTGCCGCTCGGCGACCTGCTGCTGCGCCAGGACCCGGGCGGCGCCGAGGTGACCGGCTACCGCCGCAGCCTCGATATCCGTGACGGCATCCAGGCCACCACGTTCACCGTCAACGGCGTGCGCCACCGGCGCGAGGTCTTTGCCTCCGCGCCCGACCAGGTGATCGTGGTGCGCCTGACGGCCGACAGGGCACGCCAGCTGACGCTGGATCTCGAAACGCGGAGCCCGCTGCGGTCGGCGAGCGCGGCGGCGCGCGGTGCGCTGGTGTTGACCGGCAAGGCGCCGGCGCACGTCGACCCGAACTACGTGAATGACAATCCCGAACCGGTGGTGCAGGACGATCCCGCCGGTTGCAAGGGCATGCGCTTCGAGCTGATCGTCAAGCCCGTGGTGCGCGACGGCGAAGTGACGACCGATGGCGCGCGGATCAGCATCCGCAATGCGTCGGAAGTAACGCTGCTGCTGTCCGCCGCGACCAGCTTCAACGGCTTCGACCGCTGCCCGGACAGCGCCGGCAAGGACCCGCACGCGCTGGCGCAGGCAAGCCTGGACCGCGCCGCGGCGCGCGACTATGCCGCGCTGCGCAGCGCGCACGTGGCCGATTTCCGCCGCCTGTTCGACCGCATGTCGCTAGTGCTGAACGCGAATGCGCCGGACCGCAGCGGCATGGCGACCGACAGGCGGCTCGAGGCCTACACCGCGGGCCAGGCCGACCCGGGGCTGGAAGGGCTGTACGTGCAGTTCGGGCGTTACCTGCTGATCTCGTCGTCCCGCACGCGCGGCGCGCCGGCGAACCTGCAGGGCATCTGGAACAAGGACGTGCGCCCGCCGTGGAGCAGCAACTACACCACCAACATCAACGTGCAGATGAACTACTGGCCGGTGGAAAGCGCGAACCTGTCCGAACTGTTCACGCCGATGGACGACCTGATCCGCAATCTCGCCGTGACCGGCAAGGAAACCGCGTCGTCGTTCTACCGCGCGCCCGGCTGGGCCGTCCACCACAACTCGGACATCTGGGCCGCCAGCAACCCGGTGGGCGACCTGGGCAAGGGTGATCCGAAATGGGCCAACTGGTCGATGGGCAGCCCGTGGCTGGCGCGGCACCTGTGGGAACACTACCAGTTCACCGGCGACAGGGACTACCTGCGCACGGCCTATCCGGTCATGAAGGAAGCCGCCCGCTTCCTGCTGGCGTGGCTGCAGGAGGATGCGAACGGGCGCCTGGTCACGTCGCCGTCCACCTCGCCGGAGAACGATTTCTACTACGGCGACAAGCGCAAGGGCGTCATCAGCGTGGCCTCGACGATGGACATGGGGATCGCGCACGACCTGTTTGACAACGTGGACGCGGCGGCCGGCGTGCTCGGCGTGGATGCGCAGTTCCGCGACACGGTGCGCGCGGCCCGATCGAAGCTGTTCCCGTTCCAGGTCGGTGCGAAGGGACAGCTGCAGGAGTGGTACAGGGACTTCGAGGATGTCGACCCGGAGCACCGCCATGTGTCGCAGCTGTATGCGCTGCATCCGGCGCGGGTGATCTCTCCGCTGGCGACGCCGGATCTCGCCGCGGCCGCGCGCCGCACGCTGGAGCTGCGCGGCGACGGCGGCACGGGATGGAGCCTGGCGTGGAAAGTCAACTTCTGGGCACGCCTGCTGGATGGCAACCACGCCCACACGCTGTTCCGCAACCTGCTGCGGCTGACGAAGCCCGGCGACAGGCATGGCGGAGCCTATGCCAACCTGTTCGATGCGCATCCGCCGTTCCAGATCGACGGCAACTTCGCCGGCACGGCCGGCGTCATCGAGATGCTGCTGCAAAGCCAGAACAGCGAACTGCACCTGCTGCCGGCGCTGCCGGATGCCTGGGCCGACGGCAAGGTGGCGGGACTGGTCGGGCGCGGCAATTACGTCGTCGACATCGCCTGGGCCGCCGGACAGTTGACCGAGGCACGCATCACCGCGCGCCAGGACGGCCCCTGCGTCATCCGCACGGCGCTGCCGGTTACCATCGAGGGAACTGGCGCGCGCAGCAGGCCGTCATCGATCGGCCATGTGCTGTCGTTCGATGCCGTCAAAGGCCGCAGTTATGTGGTGCGCCCGGCACGCTGACCTCGCACCATCACCCGGGCCGGCGAGCCGCTGACTCCCACCAGCCGCAGGGGCAGGGTGATGATGTCGCCGAAGGGCGGCAGCTCGCCGATGTCTTCCAGCGTATCTTCGGCGAGGAACCTCCCCGTCTGCGCCAGCCGCCGGTGAAACCACAACGGGTCGTCGTGCGCGAGCTGCAGGTTGCCGACCATGGCGACGATCAGCGGCGGCAAGGCCAGCAGCGCATCGATGGCCCCGGTGGATGCGCGTAGCGGCGCGCGGGCGTCCAGCAGAATGTGGGTCTCGCCGGCCCAGTCCAGGCGGAAGCCCGGGTCCGCCAGGTCCCCGGCCGTGACGAGGCGGTAAGTGCCGATGCAGGCGCCGGCAGGCAGCTCGTCCAGTGTCGCACCGCCATCGGCGAAGTGGCAGGGCGCATCGATATGGGTGCCGGTCTGCGTGCCCAGTGCCAGCCGCCACACCTCGAAGCCCTCGGTGCCGCGTTCCGCCCAGCGATCGATCGCGAGCGGCGGATCGGCATAGTCGCCATCCTGGTAGATGCACAGGTTCTGGTCCAGCTTGCGGGTCAGGTCGATCCAGTCGTTCATGCCGCTTCCTCCCAGGGACAAGCGCACATACTACCGCGCCATGTCTGGCCCGATCCGTTTGTCCGCGGCGGCCGGTTCCATCGACAGGCGCCTGCCGGCATTGCATTCCGCACAGTGGCCGTACAGGGTCAGTTCGCACCTGCTGGCCCGGAACCCGGCGGGAGCCAGGTCCACCGTGCGTACTGGACAGTTCCCCATGTCGAATACCTTTCCGCAGCCGTTGCAGTGGAAGTGGCAGGGTTGCTGGCGGGCAGCACGGACTGTGCTGTAGCGGAGATGCTCGCCGGGCAGCATGACCGTATGGATCTGCCCGATGGCAAGCAGGTGTTTCAGGTTCCGGTAGATCGTGGCGATGCCGATCCCCGGCAGGGAGCTCCGTACGACGGCATGGATTTCATTGAAACCGAGTGGCCGGCCGGCACGTTCGATGGCCGATCTTATCGCTTCGAGCTGCCGGCTGGTACGCCGCATCACGTCATTCATGCAAGGATTCGCCTTCATCGATAGGGCATGCGGCATCGACGCCGTCTCCGGTGATCGGGCGTCCGGAACGGGCGGCCCTGTGCCGGCTGCCGCGTGGTCACATGTGACACGTCAAAATGATATTGATAGAGCATTATCAGTAGTATACACTCCGGTCGCTCAACTCCAAAGGCCAACATGCTCGAAGCGATCGGACTCACCAAACGTTATGGCGACCATACCGCCCTGGATGCGCTGAACCTGCGCGTCGATCCGGGGGAAATCTACTGCCTCCTCGGGGCGAATGGTGCCGGCAAGACCACCACCATCAACCTGTTCCTGAACTTCATCGCGCCCAGTGGCGGCGCCGCGCGGATCAACGGCATGGACGTCGTGGCCGATCCGCTCGGCACGAAGCACCACGTCGCCTACATCCCGGAACAGGTATCGCTGTACGGCACGCTGAGCGGGCTGGAGAACCTGCGTTATTTCTCCGCGCTGGCGCTGAACCGCCAGCTGCCGCGCGAACGCCTGCTGGAGCTGCTGGAGCAGGTCGGCCTCGACCTGAACGCGGCCGACCGGCGCGTCGCCACCTATTCGAAAGGCATGCGACAGAAGGTCTGGATTGCCGTGGCACTGGCGAAGGATGTCAAGGCGCTGCTTCTCGATGAACCGACATCCGGCCTCGACCCGCACGCGGCCAACGAATTCTCGATGCTGCTCACACGTGCCAGCCAGGCCGGCGTCGCGATCCTGACGACGACGCACGACCTGTTCCATGCGAAGCATACGGGCACCCGCATCGGCATCATGAAGCGCGGCCGCCTGGTCGACGGCATGGCCAGCGGCGATATCAGCGACGTCGACCTGCAGCGGCTGTATCTCGCCCACATGGGGGAATAAGGCGATGATTCTCCTGATTGCAAAGCGCGACCTGCTCGAGCGCTGGCGCGATGGCCGGCTGGCCTGGGCCGGAGGTGTCGTCCTGCTGCTGCTGCTGACGGCACTGGCGGTCGGCTATGGGCACCGGCAGGAAGCGAGGGCGGAGCAGCAGGCCGCGCAGACCGCCGACTACGCCGACTGGCTCAAGCAGCCGCGCCGGCACCCGCACGATGCCGCCCACCAGGGCATGCATGCGTTCAAGCCCGACCCGGCGCTGGCGATCCTGGATCCCGGCATCAATCCATATATCGGCAGCACGATCTGGCTGCAGGCGCACAAGCAGAGCGAAGTGATGTTCCGGCCCGCCCAGGACACGACGGGCCTGCAGCGTTTCGGCGACCTGTCGGTCGGTTGGGTACTGCAGGTGCTCGGGCCGCTGCTCGTCATCGTCCTTGGATTCAATGCGTTCGCCGGGGAGCGCGAGCAGGGCATCCTGAAGCAGACCATGAGCCTTGGCGTCCCGGGGTGGCGGCTCCTGTGCGGCAAGGCCCTGGCGATCGGCGCCGGCCTGGCCCTGCTGCTGCTGCCGGCGGCGCTGCTGGCGGCCGGCGCGGTATTCGCGGGCGCGGATCCCGGGACAGGGCGTGACGCACTGGCGCGTTTCGGACTGCTCGCGCTGGGATATGCCATGTATCTTGGCCTGTTCGTCTTCATCGCGCTGGGCGTCTCGGCGCTCTCGTCGACGTCGAAAGTGGCCATCACCGTGCTGCTCTCGCTATGGATCGTCAACGTGGTGGTGGCTCCCCGCGTGATGTCCGAGTTCTCGCGCCAGTGGTATCCCACGCCGACCCGGCTGGAATTCAACGCCAGCCTTGGCGCCGACCTGAAAGCGATCTCGGACAGGCTGTGGATGGCCAATTTCGGCACCACCGAACGCTGGGGGCGCGACGTGCCGCTCAACAAATGGGGCCTCGCGCTGCGCCTCGACGACCAGTCCAGCTACCCTGTGTATGACCGGCACTTCGGGCTCCTGTGGGATACCTGGCAGCGGCAGCAGGCCGTGCAGGAATGGAGCGGCGTGCTGCTGCCACTGCTGGCCGTGCGTGCATTCTCGATGGGCGCCGCCGGCACCGACTTTACCCATCATCGCGATTTCACCACGGCCGCGGAGCGGCACCGCCGGACCATCCAGGACGTCGTCAGTGCCGACCTGGTGGCACACGCCGACCGGCTCGACGGCCAGCATTTCGCCTATCAATCCGGACCGGAGCTGTGGCGCAAGGTGCCGGCCTTCGCGTACCGCGCGCCGCCGCCGGGCTGGGCGCTCGAACACAGCTGGCGCAGCCTGTGCGCGCTCGGCGCGGCGCTGCTCCTTTCCCTTAACTTCGCCTGGCTGGCAGTGACACGGCAGCGGGCCATCTGACATGAACAAACAGTCTTCCATCTACCGTTTGCGGCTCGTCGTCGCCAATGAGCTGCGTCTCCTGCTGGCGGACCGCGGCTTCTGGGTCGTCGGCGCGGTCTTCCTGGCGCTGATCCTGTACGCGCTGTCCAACGGCATGCACCAGGCGTCGCAGCGCGGCGCGGCACAGGAAGCGATCGTCAAGGACGATGCGCAACGCCGTGCCCAGCAATATGTGCGGCTCGAGCGCATCCTCGCCGGTGCGGAAACGCCGGGGCCCTTCGACAATCCAGCCGACCCGACCCACATGGGCGGCGGCTACGGCGCGCATCATGCACTGATGCCGCCGGCGCCGCTGGCGCCGATCGCGCTTGGCCAGGACGACCTGTTCCCGACCCAGTACAAGGTCACTTACCAGAGCAAGATCAGCTTCGTCGGCAACAACGACATCGAGAATCCCTGGCATCTGTTGAGCGGCAACTTCGACCTGGCGTTCGTGGTGGTGTACCTGCTGCCTTTCCTCATCTTCGCGCTGGGCTACAACCTGCTGTCGGGCGAGCGGGAAAGCGGCACCTTGCGGCTGCTGCTGTCGCAGCCGCTGGCGCTGGCGACGCTCCTCGCCGGCAAGGTGTTCACCCGTGCCGTCGTGCTGCTGGCGCTGGCCTTGCTTGTCCCGGTCGTGGCACTGCTGCTGGCCCGGCCGGAGACCGTGCGCGACGGCATGCTGCCGGCTGCGCTGTGGGCCGCCATGGTGTGTGCGTATGCGCTGTTCTGGTTCGCACTGGTGCTCGTCGTCAATGCACTGGGCAAGGCCTCCTCGACCAACGCGATGATCCTGGTCGTGGCGTGGGTCGTGCTCGTCCTGGTCGTACCCTCGGTGCTCAATCTGGCCGTGTCGGCGGCCGTGCCGTCGCCATCGCGCGCGGAACTGGCGACCCGGACCCGGGTCGTGACCGCCGAGGCCATGGCGCGGCACAACGATCTCCTGAGCACCGACTACGAGCACGTCGGCAAGCCGGACGTCCTGGTCCCCGATGGCGAGAAGCTGCGCATGGCCGGCCGCCTGCGCGGCATGTACCGCATCGAGCGCGAAGTCGACGACCTGATGCAGCCGGAACTCGACCGCTTCGATGTCCAGCAGGCGCGGCGGCAAGAACTGGTCAACCGCTTCAGCGTGCTGTCGCCCGCCGCGGTGACCTTCGAAGGCATGAGCGCCCTTGCCGGCACCGGGCAGCGCAGGCATGCCTGGTTCATGCGGCAGGTCGCTGCATACCACGGCGCATGGAAGCAGTTCTTCTTCACGCGCGTCGATGCCGACAGGGCCATCGGTCCCGTGGACTTCCGGCGCATTCCGGCGTTCGCCTGGCAGGAAGAACCGGCGCACGTGGTGCAGCGGCAGGGCTGGGCCGCCGTGATGCAGCTGTCGATCCCGACCCTGCTGCTGCTCCTGTTTGCCGCATGGCGCCTGCGGCGCTACGCGATCGTCTGATTTCCCCGCACAACACCCCCCGAGAAAGACCAAGATGAAGATTCACATATGCTCCACCGTGGCCCTGGTGGCCGGCGTGGCCGGTACCGTGCAGGCCCAGGAAGAAGCGGCCGCCAATGTCGTCACGATCACTGGCAGGCAGGAAAGCGGGGGCGCCCTGGCCGGCGTTGCCGGCGCTGCTACGCGCCTGGGCCTGACAATCCGGGAAACACCGGCCTCGGTCGAGATCCTGACCCAGGAAACGATGCGCCAGCGCGGCGATCGCACGCTGACCGAAGCGCTGCGCGGCGCGGCCGGGCTGAACGCGGGCAATCCGCCATCCGCCCCGGCCAGCGTGACAAGCCGCGGCTTCAACAGCGTCCTGTTCCTCTATGACGGCATGCGCAGCTCGGGGGCCGGCACCACCAACCGGATCGAAGACACGTGGAACTACGAGCGCATTGAAATCCTGAAGGGACCGGCTTCGGTGCTGAACGGCGATTCGGCCATCGGCGGCATCATCAACCTGGTGACGAAGAAGCCGGACCGCGACCGTCCGGGCGCCGAGGCAATGGTGTCGTACGGCAGCTACGGTTCGGTGCGTGCCGGGCTCGGTGTCGGCGGCGCGCTGGGTGCAACGGGTGCCTACCGGCTCGACGTCAGCCACAACGACAGCCGGGTCGGCACGATCGACCGCAACGGCGAGCGGATCGACCATTTGACCGGCGGCGTCGCGTTCGACCTTGGCCGCGCCACGAAACTCGAGCTGTCGATCGACTACCTGAAGGACGACAACCAGGGTTACTTCGGAACTCCGCTGGTGCCGGCGGCGTTGTCGGCCCGGCCGACCTCCGTGGTCTCGACCGCCGACGGGCAGGTCGTCGATGGCCGGATCGCGACGCAGAACTACAATGTGCTCGACAACGACAACAGTTCCGAGACATGGTGGCTGCGCGGGAAGATCAGCGGCACGCTGGCCGGCGGCTGGTCGTGGCGCAACGAGCTGGCGGTCAACCGGGCCACCCGCATGTTCAGAAATTCGGAAAGCGCCGTGTTCGCGGCCCCGGCCAGCATCGTGCGCGACCAGACCCTGATCACCCATGACCAGGACTACGTGGCCGATCGCTTCGATGTCAGCCATGCGGGAACGCTCGCCGGCATGCGCAATCGCTTCGTGGCGGGCGTCGAGGCGGGCAAGACGGGTTTCGACAGCCAGCGGCGCTTCTCCGACGGTTCCGCCACGACGAAGGCTGTGCTGCTGGCCGATGCGTTCGACCCGGCGGCCGAGTATTTCAACGACTCGGCGGCGCTGTCGACGGGCGGCGGCAATCGCGTCGACAACACCACCGACGTCACCACGCTGGCTGTCTTCGGCGAGGATGCGCTCCAGCTCTCGGAACGCCTGACGCTGGTCGCCGGGCTGCGCCATGACCGCATCGATATCGACCGGGCCACGCGCGACCTGAATGCGGACACGTCCGGCGCATTCGGCACCCGCTACAGCATCAACTCCGCCCGGATCGGCGCCGTGGCGAATCTCACCAGCGACACCACCGTGTATGCGCAGTACACCACGGCCGCGGTGCCGGTCAATACGTTGTTCCTGTATTCGTCGGCGAACACCGCGTTCCCGCTGTCGAAGGGACGGCAGGCGGAGGTGGGCATCAAGCAGGCCGTGCCATCCGGGGGACTGGAATGGACGGCGGCGGCCTACGATATCGCCCTTGCGGACGTGCTCTCCCGCGATCCGGCGAATCCGGCGCTGACGGTCAACAACGGCCGCCAGTCGTCGCGCGGCATCGAGTTCACCGCTGCCTGGAGCCCCGTGCGGCAGTGGACGCTGTCAGGCAATGCGGCGCTGCTGCGCGCGCGCTACGATACGCTGGTCGAAGCAGGGGGTGCGTCGAGGGTGGGCAACGTGCCGGCAAACGTGCCGGAACGCGTGTACAACCTTTTCTCCACCTATCGGCTGGCCGGACTGCCGCTCGACCTGTTCGTCGGCCTGAATCGCACGGGGGCGATGTATACCGATACGGCCAACCGGATCCGGATCAACGACCACACGACAGCCGACGCGGCGCTCACCTGGCGCCTGGCTCCCGCGACGCTGGCCTTCCGGGTGCGCAATCTCGGCGACAAGCTGTACGCCACACATGGCGGCCGCGCCGCCACGCAGGTGTTGCTGGCGCCGCGGCGCACCTTCGAAGTATCGGCCCGGTTCGACATGTGATCGCGGTCTCGGGCAGGTAGAGAGCACGCAAGTCCGATACCACGGCCGCTTTGCTGCCGCTTCCTGTAGCCATGGCCAGCAGGATGCGGTGCAGCCGTCGGGGCAGTATGCGAAAAACGCCTTGTCGAGGACAATTTGAGCATATACTCATGCTGCATTGCACAAATTCGTGGCAATGGTCTGCATCTCTCACTTCGAGGAAATCCCATGAACGCTCTTCCGTTTCCAACTTTTCCCGGCTTCCCCACCGCCATGCCGTCCAGCGGCGATAACCCGGCGGTGAACCTGATGACTGAACTTGGCAAGACCTATGCGGATGCGCTGCAGGCAAATTTCCAGCAGTCATGGATGAGCTCGGCGCGCATCATCCAGGAACACGCGACCCGCGTGATGAGTACCTTTACGCAGGAAAGCATGGCGGCCATGGCCGAGATCGCCGCGCAGGCGCAGCAGCAGTCGTACGGCCAGCTGCTCAACGCGAACCAGCAAGTGGCGTCGGCGATGACGTCGGCCTTCACCAAGGCGATGACGGAAGGTTTCAAGCCGGGCGGTACCCAATAATCCGCGTCAAAGCGACATTCATCACATGACAGTCCGGCAGCCGCCGCTTCTAGCGGCGTGCCCCGGGGGCTCGATGCACATCAGGAACTTCAGATGATCCATACCGTACTGGAACAATGGTTTGCGTTCCTGCCTGGTGTCCTGCCTGGCGTCCTGCCTGGTGTCCTGCCTGGCGTCCTGCCGATCCCGGCCGGCGGCGGTGACGTGCGGGACCCGCTTGCCGGCCAGCCGGCATTCATCGCCGGCAGCTGCCAGTCCGGCCACGACGAATTGCGCTACAAGCTCTTCATCCCCGGCGCGTATGCGGGGGAGCCGATGCCCTTGCTGGTCATGCTCCATGGCTGGGGGCAAAGCGCGGACGATTTCGCCGACGGTACCGGCATGAATGTCCTTGCCGAACAACTCGGCTGTTTCGTTCTGTATCCGGAAAGGACGGGTTTTGGCTACGGCGCCTGCTGGAACTGGTTCGACAGGGCACACCAGCAGCGCGGCAGCGGCGACCCGGCGCTGATCGCCGCCACGACCCGCGCGGTCATGGACAGCTATGCCATCGCGCCTGGACGCGTGTTCATCGCGGGCATGTCGGCCGGCGGAGCGATGGCGGTCGTCATGGGCCGGACGTATCCCGATCTCTTTGCCGCGGTCGGCTGCCATTCGGGCCTGCCGCATGCGTGCGCGACCGACCCGGCCAGTGCGCTGCATGTGATGCGCCACGGTGCGGAGTCGACCGCCGGCACGGTGGCGCCGGCCGGCGGCGCCGTTCCGGTCATCGTCTTCCATGGCGATGACGACTCGACCGTGCACCTGGCCAATGGCGCGTCCGTGGTCGAGGAATCGCTGGCCGCCGCGGGGCCCGCACGGCCGCCGGTGCGGCTTGAAAAAACCGCAGCGGGTGCGGGACGATCGTTTACCCGTGCGGTGCACAGGAAGGCCGATGGCATCGTTGTCGCCGAACACTGGGTCATCCACGGCGCCGGCCATGCGTGGTCCGGCGGAAATGGCCGCGGCAGCTTCACGGATCCGAAAGGACCGCCGGCCAGCGCGGAAATGCTGCGCTTCTTCCTCCAGGTCTGATACCCCGGCGCACGTGCGCCGGCATGCCTTGCCAGCGCAAGTGCGCGGCCGAACAGACGCATTCATGGCAATTGCGCACGCTTTCATCTCGATCCGGAGAGGAAGCCCATGAAAGACGCCAGCACCGATAGCCACGCCAATACATCGAAGAGCGTACCGCCGCACGAGCGCGGGAACCATGCCGGGGTTGCCATGGATCGGCCGGACGCCGGTGCCGCGGTGGAACCCGCATCGCGTCAGGGTTCGCAAAAAGTGATCTACGCCGCGATCGCCGCGAACCTGGGCATCGCGGCCGCCAAGTTCATCGTGGCGGGGATCACCGGCAGCGCGGCGATGGTGGCCGAAGGCATCCACTCGGCGGTGGACACGGGCAACGAATTCCTGTTGCTGCTGGGCGAGCGCCGCAGTGCGCGTCCAGCCGACCGCCAGCATCCGTTCGGCTATGGCAAGTCGCTGTACTTCTGGGCGCTGATCGTTGCGCTGTCGGTGTTCTCGCTGGGCGGCGGGCTGTCGATCTACCATGGCGTCGCCGCGCTGAAGGCGCCGCCGCCGCTGGAAGACCCACTGTGGAACTATGTCGTGCTGGCGGCGGCCGCCGTGTTCGAGGGCTACAGCTGGAACGTGTCGCGCAAGGCCCTGAATGCCATGCGCAAGCCGGGCACCACGCTGTGGCAGGCGGTCCGCGCTAGCAAGGATGCTTCGGTATTCACGGTTTTCATCGAGGACTCGGCCGCGCTGCTCGGCATCGCGATCGCGGCGGGCGGCATCGCGCTGGGCCACTACTTCGACAATCCGTATGCGGACCCGGCCGCCTCTATCCTGATCGGCCTTCTGCTGATCGGCGCGGCCGCGATGCTGGCCCGGGAAACCGGCGGCCTGCTGGTGGGCGAAAGCATCGACCGTGACGAACTGGCTGCCCTGCACGCGCTGTTCGCGCGCGAGAACGCGCTGGAATCCGTCGCCAGCCTGCGCACGATGCAGATGGGCCCCGGCGACGTGCTGCTGGCGGCGTCCGTCCAGTTCCGGCGCGGCATGCCGATCGACGAGGTGGAGCAGGCCATCGCCCGGCTCGAAGCCGCGGTGGCAGCCGGACATCCCGCCATCCGCCAGATCTATTTCGAGGCATCCGCCTTGCGCGCCGCCCTGCATTGATGCCTTGCCTCTTCCTTATGGCGGACCCGGCGAGCTTCGCTGGACAGCATGCGCATCCCGGTCGTAATCTCGTCGGACCGGCGGGAACGCAAGCCGTCACTTCGCAGCCATGCTGCGCGCAGCCACCACATCGGCGGATCCATGGACATCCAGTCGGACCAGCAACGGTTTCATCATCTCGATGCGGTCCGCGGCGGGGCGCTGCTGGCCGGCATCCTGCTCCATGCGCTCATGTCATTCCTGCCGGGCTATCGGGAAGCAGGCTGGCCGCTGGCGGATGCTTCCACGAGTACCGGACTGGGAATCGTGTATTTCGTCATCCACCTGTTCAGGATGTCGCTGTACTTCCTGGTCGCCGGGTTCTTTGCACGCCTGCTGCACGCGCGGCTTGGCAGCCGCGGGCTGTTGAAGAACCGGCTGCGCCGCATCGCCTTGCCGCTGATCGTGTTCTATCCGTTGACGATGCCGTTGATCGTCGTGGCCATGATCTGGGGCGTGCGCCAGCTCGGCGTCAGGGGTATGGAGACGATGGCGTACCCGATGCCGGTCATCGGGCCGCAGGTCCCGTGGGGACACCTGTGGTTCCTGTACATGCTGCTGGTGTTGTATGTGCTGGTCCTGCTGCTGCGCGCCGTCGTGGTGCGCATCGATGCCGGCGGGGCGCTGCGCCAGGCGACCGGCCGCCTGCTCGAACGCTCCATTCGACGCTGCGTCGCGCCGGTCCTGCTTGGGGTCCCGGTCGCCGCCTCGCTGTATGGCGCGCCGTGGTGGGTGCAATGGCAGGGTATCCCGTCGCCGATCGCGGGGCTGGTACCGAACCTGCCCAGCCTGATCTCCTACGGCGGAGCCTTCCTGGTCGGCTGGTTCCTGCACCGGCAACAGCAGGCATTGGACGTACTGGCGGCGCGCTGGCCGCTGTACCTGGCAGGCGCGGTTCTCGGTATCGCGGGCGCCCTTTATCTGGCGGGCACCGCGCCCAGGCTGACCGTCATTCCGCAGGGCAGCTTGGAGCGCGTGCTGTATCTCGGCGCCTACCTTGTCGCTCAATGGTGCGCCACGTTCTGCGTGATCGGGCTGGCCCTTCGCCATCTCGCGACCCCGAGCCCGCGCTGGCGCTATCTGGCCGATGCGTCGTACTGGATGTACCTGATCCATCTTCCCATCGTCATGCTGCTGCAGGCGTGGATGCTGGCGTGGCCGCTGCACTGGATGGTCAAGCTGTTCCTGGTCCTCGCGATCACGGCGGTCATCCTGCTGGCTTCCTACCATTTCCTGGTGCGCCGGACCTTTCTCGGCGTCTTCCTGAACGGGCGCCGGCATCCTCGCCAGGCGGTGCCGGATATCGCGGCTCCAGGTTCGGCGGGCCCGGTGGCAGGGCCGCCCTGAAACCGGCGCGGCGCCGGACACAGCCTTCGACCACGGCCCTGAATCTCGGCCTTGGACCTCGGCCTTGGACCATGGCGGATGCGGCAATGGACTGTCAGGCGTCGGCTCGACGCGCCGCACGTGCGATGCTTTCAGCAAAAAGCGGCGTTTCACGGCGGTTGTGGTCGCCCGACGATTGCTGCCGGTCGCTGCTTGCCTTTTCCCATGTGATGCCGTGCTCCTTGATGAAGCCAAGGAATTCCTCGGTCGGATGGGAGATCACTGAATTGGTGTATTCGGTGCGGGTATCGTCGATTTTGCGGACGCTCAGATCCCAGATCACCTGTACTTTCGTACGGCCCGTCGGCGTGAACACGTCGGACGTGGACACCATCCGGCAGTGCGATGCTTCGGTGATTTCACCGACGTAGTGCTGCACCACCAGGCCCGAGCCGATCATCTCGACATTAATGGACATGCGGCGGCCGTCGTCGGTAAAGGTCGCGCCGGCGGCAATGTGGTCCGGTGGGGCGCAGCGCTGATATTCCGCGTCCGGCAGGGTGAACAGCCATCTGGCGATATCGACCTTCTCGAACGGCACATCGATGACATGGCTGAAGGCCGATTGCGACAACACCAGGTCGTTGCGAATGACTGTCATGGTTTTCTCCTTGAATGAATTGCCCTGGTCGCCGGATGGGACGGGCTGCATGATCGATCGATCAGCTTTTTCAGGATAACAACGCGGTCCGGGCCTGGTAACTGGCTGATGGTGGTAGGGCGTGGCCTACCGTTTTCTTTCCCAGCCGCGGTGGCACGGCGCCTGGGAGCTGAACTATGCAGCGGATACAGGTTAGGTCGGGACTGGTCGGCGTCAGCCCTGGGCGGAACCGGCCAGGGCGACGGAGCCGCGGATAAACGCCTGCAGGGTAGTGGAGCCCCGAACCGGCGTGGCGGGCCACTTGCCGGCATCATCGACGACGGTGCCGGTCATGCATGCATAGGTGCGCGCCGCCCGTTCCGAGAAACCCAGCTGCCTGAATGCCGCTTCCCATTCCTGGCGGAACGTGACCTCGACCGCGATGGCCACGCCAAGGGCGGCGGAAAAGGCGTCGGCGACGTCGCGCGGCGTGTACAGGGCCGGCCCTTCAACGTATTGCACGCCGGTGTCGTCCGGCGGCGCCATGAGCCTGCGCGCCGCTTCAACGCCCAGGTCCGCCGGGGCGACCATGGGTAGCGCCAGGTCTTGCGGGAAAAAGCTCGGCAGCGTGCGCCGCTCGCGCACCATGTCGAGCATGTCGGCCCAGTTGCTCATGTAGTAGGCGGCGCGGTTGACGGCCAGCGGGATGCCCAGGGCGCGCAGCTTTTCCTCGAAGTCGAACAGCACCGTCAGGTCGCCGCACGGCGGACCGGGACGCGCACCGTAGGTCGACGCCGCGACGATCTTGCGCAGGCCCGATCCCCTGGCCGCGGCGACGATCGCATCGAGATTCGCGTGCTCCACGGCGTCAGTGTCCGTCGACGGCGCCGCCGGGGGATTGAGCAGGAACGCCGTCGTGCCGGCGCGGAGGATGTCGTGCAGCCTGCCGGTATCGTGGATGTCCGCGACGGCGATGCGTGCCCCGGCTTCGGCAAGGCTGCCGGCATGCGCGGCGTCGCGCGTCACGATCGTGACCGGCTCGCCACGCTCCAGCAGTGCCCGCGCGGTCGCCGAGCCAACGCGGCCGGTGCCGCCAACGATGATGTGCATGGATATCCTCCTTCACGGGAGCGGCGCGCTGGCCGGCGGCATCTGGATCGGCTGGCCGGCGCCTGAGTCTGGCAGCCGAGTCTGGCAGCCGGGTCTGACAGCCGGGTCTGGCAAGTCTGGCGAGTGTAGATAACTGCCGCGGCAGACGGCGCACTCCAGGGCGGGAGCCGGGCGGCGCCACGGAATGTCTGAAAGCAATCGACCGGTGACGGATTGCGGTGGTATCATCGAATACATTCCCGCAAATGTATTATTGCGGTTGCCGGTTTTTGCCCTGTCCGCCCATCCGTCTTCACATCACATGATCAAGAAGTTCGCTGCCGCCTTGCTGTTCGCGGTTTCCGCCGCTGCAATGTCCGTTTCCGTTTCCACTGCGGCCGCCGCCGCGGTACCCCTGGGATCCCAATCCGTGCTGGTCGTCGAAAACCGTACCGGCAAGATCCTGCTCGAGAAAAACGCCGACAAGGTTGTGCCGATCGCCTCGCTGACGAAGCTGATCACGGCCATGGTCGTGCTCGATGCGAAGCTCGACATGGACGAGAAGATCAAAATCGACAGCGACGATGTCGACCGGCTGAAGTTCAGCAGGTCGCGCGTGCCGGTCGGTGCCACGCTGTCGCGCGCCGACGTGCTGCATTTGGCGCTGATGTCGTCGGATAACCGCGCGGCGGCATCGCTGGCGCGCACGTTCCCGGGCGGCCCCACGGCATTCCAGGCGGCGGTCGACGCCAAGCTGCGCGCGCTGGGCATGGACCAGACCCGGATCCACGAGCCGACCGGGCTGTCGCCCGCCAACACGTCCACCGCGGAAGACCTGGTCAAGATGGCGACCGCCGCGGCAGGCTACCCGGCCATCGCCCGGCTGACCACCGACAAGCGCGACATCATGCGCATCAAGGGGCGCCAGGTCGAGTACCACAACACCAACCGCCTGGTCGGCGCAAAGGGCTGGAACATCCGCCTGTCCAAGACGGGTTACACGGCCGAGGCGGGCCGCTGCCTGATCATGCGGATCAGGGCGGCCGGCAAGAGTGCGACGATGGTGCTGCTGAACGCGGGCACCTCGGCCGTCAGGATCGCCGATGCGCTGAAGATCCGGCGCATGGTCGCCGGGCGTGACGCGCCAAAAGCAAAGGCCAGGAAAGTGGTGCGCCGCAAGAGCGCGGTGCGGAAGAAAAGGCGGCGCTGACGGCGCGGTGACGCTGCACAGTCAGCACCTGCCCTACATGCATGCCTCCAGCCGGCGCACCGCTGCCAGCGCTGCCGCCGCGGTCGCAAAGTTGGCGAAACCCATCAACAGGCCGCCATGGGCCGGGCCGGGCGGCGCCGTGCCGAACCGCCAGTCGCCCAGCGCGCCGACCGCGAGCCCTGCCGCTGCCGCGGCCCTGGCCACTGCCCGGTCGTCCTGCCGGGTGTGCAAATGCGCCAGCACATGGATGCCGCCCGCCTGCGGCTGGACATGCAGGCGCTCGCCCATCGTCTGCGCCAGCGCGTCGACGAGGTAGCCGCGCCGCGCTGCATACAGCGCCCGCATTTTGCGCAGGTGCCGGGCGAAATGGCCTTGTTCCATGAAATCCGCGACCATTGCCTGCGGCAGGATCGAGCCGGGACCGGATGCGTGATCGATCGTCCGCCTGAACCTGCCAACCTGGGATGCGGGCACCACGAGATAGGCCAGCCGCAGGCCGGGGAACAGCACCTTGCTGAAGGTGCCGGTGTAGAGCACCCTGCCATGGGCATCGAGGCTCTTCAATGCTGGCAGCGGGCGCCCGTGATAGCGGAATTCGCTGTCGTAGTCATCCTCGACGATCCAGGCCTGGCGATCCTTCGCCCACTCCAGCAGTTCCAGGCGCCGTGGCAGTGACAGCGCCATGCCCATCGGGCTCTGGTGCGTGGGCGTGACGACGGCGAAGCGGGCCGCGCCGGCATGGCGGATACCCAGGCCGACATCCAGTCCTTCCGCGTCGACCGGTATGGGCGCCAGGCGCATGCCGGCCTGCTCCAGGTACTGCCGGGCGAACAGGTATCCGGGATCCTCGTACCAGCCCGTGTCGCCCGGTTGCAGCAGTGTGCGGCAGGCCAGGCCGAGCGCGCCGCGGTAGCCGCCGGTGATGAAGACCTGCTCGTGCGAGCACGCGATGCCACGGGAAATGCCCAGGTACGCCGCCACGGCGCGGCGCAGCGGTTCGTATCCGGCAGGATCGGGGTAGGTCATGGCGGCAGTGTCCAGCATGCGCAGGGTGCGGCCGGCCAGGCGCGCCCAGGTCTTGCGCGGGAACGCATCGAGTGCGGGCAAGCCCAGCTGGAAGGGCAGGACTTCCGCCGATGCCGCGTCCTGGCGCGGCGCCGCGTCGACGCGCTTGTCAGCGGCATTCGCTTCCGCCCGTTCGGGCAGGCGGGCAAGGCGGGGAGACACGACGGTACCCGCGGCACCGCGCGCGACGAAATACCCTTCGCTCGCCAGCAGCTGGTACGCCAGTTCGACCGTGCCGCGTGCCAGGTTCAGTTCGCTGGCCAGGCTGCGTATCGACGGGACCCTGTCGCCGGGCTTGAGTTTTCCCGCCGCGATCGCTTCGCAGTAGCGCCGGTAGATCTGCAGGTAGACCGGGTCGTCCCGCCCAGGGCTCGGCTTCAATAGCTGTAGATCCATTCGGTACCCGTTGATGTCCCAGTCATTCACGCAATTCTTGCACCTGCCTCATATGCCAAGATTGTCTTAAATTATGGGCTTCACCGCAAGGAAAAGCCCATGAACGATCTTCGCCTCAGCCTCGCCGTCACGGACGAGGACCATCACGCCAGCTTCGCCGTCATGCGCGAGTTGCGTCCGCACCTGGCCGACGCCGCCGCATATGTCGCGCAGGCGCGGCGCCAGGCCGGGCAGGGATACCGCTTGCTGCTGGCCTGGCAGGCCGGCCGTGTGGTTGCCCTGGCGGGTTACCGCATCCAGGAAAACCTGCTGTACGGGCGTTTCCTCTACGTCGACGACCTGGCGGCGTCCGCCGGCAGCCGTGGCCGTGGCGTGGGCGCCGCGTTGATCGATGCGCTGCGCGAGGCGGCGCGCGGGCACGCATGTGCCAACCTGGTCCTCGATACCGCCTTGGCGAATGCGCTGGGCCAGCGCTTTTATTACCGCCAAGGCCTGCTGGCGGCCGGCCTGCATTTCCGCCTTGGCCTCCTTTGATTCTCGCTTGTTCCCCCGTTTTTTACCGATGAACCCACCTGGCATTTAAGAAGACCTCATGAGCACACCACAACGTTTGCCTTACCACACCCTTTCCCCCGAAGCGTACCGCGGCCTCGGCGCCACCAAACTGGCACTTGAAAAGAGCAGCCTTGGCAAGGAGCTGATCGAACTGGCCTGGCTGCGCATGTCGCAGATCAACGGCTGCGCCTTCTGCCTCGAGATGCACGCCGCCGCCCTGCGTGCCGGCGGCACGCCGGACGCCAGGCTGGACAGCCTCGCCGGATGGCGCGTGTCGGAACGCTTCACGCAACGCGAGCGCGCCGCGCTGGCCTGGACCGAGGCCCTGACGCACGTCGACCGGACGCACGCGCCGGATGCGGACTACGAACCGCTCAAGCTGCATTTCAGCGATGCGGAGATTTCCGACCTGAGCTTTGCCATCGCCCTGATGAGCGCGTTCAACCGGCTCGCGATCGGCATGCGGCAATGAAGACCATGCACATCCTGCACATCGATTGCAGTCCGCGCGAAGCGTCATACAGCCGGCAACTGTCCGCCGCCATGCTCGCCCGGCTGTCAGCCGGCCAGGTGAGTGTCTCGGTAACCCGGCGTGATCTGGGACGCGATCCGGTACCGCATCCGGAAGAGGCTTACGCGGCCGCGCTGTCGTCGCCCTCGGCGCTGGCGTCCGGCCAGGCCGTTGCGGCCACGCGCCTGTCCGAGGAACTGATCGGCGAGATCGAATCGGCCGATGTCGTGCTGATCGGCACGCCGATGAACAATTTCACCGTGCCGTCGGTACTGAAGGCCTGGATCGACCACGTGCTCAGGATGGGGCGGACCATCGGGGCGGCATCCGACGGGCGCAAATTCGGTCTCCTGCGCGACAAGCCGGTCTACATCGGTATCGCCTCCGGCGGCGTATTTACCGGCGAACGCGCGAAGCAGCCAGACTTCATGATTCCCTATCTCACCGCGGCGCTGGGCTGCGTGGGACTGGTATCGCTGCAGTTCCTGCCGTTGCAGGCCACCGCGTTCGCGGACGAAGCCCGGCTGGCGGCCGACCGGGATGTCCTGGTCGCCGGCATGGACCTGGCGGCGCTCGATCCCGGCCGCGCCCGGCAGGCGAGCGCGGGAACGCCGCGCTAGGGAAGCGGCCTGGTGACGTCGACAACGATGCGTTCGATGACCTGCATCTGCGGCGCGTTCCTGGTGATGTACTTCGGGGGGCTGGGCCAGCCATTTTCAAGGTAGCCCCACCAGTCCCAGCAACCGTTCGGATTGCGCTCTTCGAGTTCCACGGGAACGAAGTGCCGGAAACCTTCGACGCGGCAGATGTTGCCGGCCACCGCATCGAGGCCTGCTTTCATGGCCGGATAGACGATCACCGTCCGGTAATGCTCCGCCCAATTGTTGTAGCCGGAAAGGACGGCGAACTTCCTGGCATCCTGCTTGCAGCCATGCAGGGCGACATGCACGTCGCAGCGACTGCCGGCCATGCGGCAGGCGGGCGGCACGTAGAGATAGCCCTTGTCCGCCATGTCGAAACTGGCGCGCCGGGGGCTGGCAAGTCCGCCCGGCAGGTCGCCGGAAACCGCTCCGGCGCCGCTTTTCACCGCATCGATCATCGGCTGCTGGCTGAATTCCCAGATTTCGCTTTCCGGTATGTCCGGCTGGCGCTGGCGCGCGTCATGGCGGGTGCCGGGCGCCTTCAGTGCCCGCAGCAGTTTGCCGGCATTGTCTTCGTTCCCGCATTGCCGGATGTAGATATCGGTGTCGCGTTCGACTTCGCACGCGTCCGGTCCGGCGGGAGAAATGATGCCATGCCGGGCCGCATTGCTGCGGTTGGCGGCATTGCCGGTATCGACGACGGTCTGCGGGCCGACGAATTCGCGCAGGAAGGCGATGCTGGCGTCGCCGGACTGCCGGACGACGGTTTCATCGGCGGCGCTTTGAAAGACATAAGCCCGTTTCAGCGCCCTGGGCCGGCCGGATGGATCCAGCCCATCGATCTCGCCGTCCTGCGCCAGTTTGCGCGCCGCGCCCGCCTTCGGCACGATCGGCTGCCTGCCGCACATGCAGGCATTGATCGACTTTGTCAGCAGGCCCTCGGCGCAGCCCCAGGGCGGCCCGGCGATCGCGCCGACGCCGGTGACCGAGGCGGAGTGCGCGACCGCGTACTGCAGCGCCATGGCCGCGCCGGCGGACACGCCGGAGATGGTGACGTCGTCGGATTTCGCCCCGCGCCGCAAACCCTTGCCGTCGTCGGCAAGGGCAGGGCCCGCCGAAAGCAGTAGAGCAAGCAAACACAGGAGCGGAGTTGCAAAGGGAGGTGCGGCTCTGGCGGTCATGGCAAGGCTCCTGTTGAAGCGCTCATCCACTATAGGACAGGACTGCAGGATTGGCCAGTGGTCGCCGGCCAGCCCGGTTCCCCGGAAAGTTGCCTGAAAAACAGGGTCCGTCCCTGTTTTTACGGCAACTTCTTGCGGCTGGCGGTGATGTCAGCCGGTGTTGCGCAGGCCGGCGGCCACGCCGTTGATCGACAGGTGGATGCCGCGATGCACCCGGTTGTGGCGGTCTTCCGGGGCGGCGGGCTGCGCACGGTGGCGGCCGATCAGTTCCACCTGCAGGTGGTTCAGCGGATCCAGGTACGGGAAGCGGTTCCGGATGGAGCGCGCCAGGGTCGGATTGTGGACCAGCCGGTCGCCGTTGCCGGTGATGTGCTCCAGGCAGCGCACGGTGGCGGCATGTTCGGCCGCGATGCGCTCGAAGATCCGCTGCCGCAACGCTTCGTCGGGCACCAGGGCCGCATAGCGGGAGGCGATCGCCAGGTCGGTCTTGGCCAGCACCATGTCCATGTTCGACAGCAGCGTGGCGAAGAACGGCCAGTGCAGCGACATGTCCTGCAGGGTGGCCAGGCGCGTCACGCGGTCGCCCTCGTCGAGCCATTGGGATACCGCGCTGCCGAAGCCGTACCAGCCGGGCAGCAGCACGCGGCACTGGCCCCACGAGAAGCCCCACGGGATGGCGCGCAGGTCCTCGATGCGCCGGGTCGACTTGCGCGAGGCCGGGCGCGATCCCAGGTTCAGTTCGGCGATCTCGGCGATCGGCGTCGATGCAAAAAAATAGTCGGTGAAGCCGGGCGTTTCATAGACCAGGCCGCGATAGGCCTGGTAAGCGCGCTGCGACAGGTCGGCCATCACCTCCTCGAACCGGGCCAGGCGCGACGCCTGCGGCGCATCGGTGCCGGCCGGCAGCAGGCCCGCTTCGAGGGTGGCCGCCACCAGCAGTTCGAGGTTGCGGCGGCCGATTTCGGCGTTCGAGAATTTCGACGAGATGATCTCGCCCTGCTCGGTCAGGCGGATCTGGCCGTTGACGGTACCCGGCGGCTGGGCCAGGATCGCTTCGTAGCTGGGGCCGCCGCCGCGGCCGACGGTGCCGCCGCGGCCATGGAACAGGCGCAGCCGCACGCCGGCGCCGGCAAACACCTCCACCAGTTTCAGCTCGGCCTGGTACAGCTCCCAGTTCGAGGTGAGGAAGCCGCCATCCTTGTTGGAATCCGAGTAGCCCAGCATGACTTCCTGCAGGTGGCCCTGGTGTCCGATCAGCTGTGCCACCGGAGGCAGCGCCATCCACTGCGCCATGATGCCGGCGGCCCTCTGCAGGTCGGGAATGGTCTCGAACAGCGGCACCACCATCACCGCGCCGCGCATCCCTTCCGGATGCAGCAGTCCGGTTTCCTTCTGCAGCACCAGCACTTCGAGCAGGTCGGACACGGTCTCGGTGTGCGAGATGATGTAATGGCGGATGGCCCGCGTGCCGAAGCGGCGCTGCAGTTCGCGCGCGGTGCGGAACACTTCCAGCTCCGAGCTGGTGGTGTCGGAATAATCGAGGAACGGCGAGAACAGCAGGCGCGGCCTGGCCAGCTCGCCGAGCAGCAGCGCCACCTTGGCATCCTCGTCGAGCCCCGCGTAGGCAGGTTCGACGCCGCCTCGGGCAAACAGTTCGGCCAGCACCGCCTCGTGGACGTCCGAACCTTGCCGCATGTCGAGCGACGCCAGGTGGAAGCCGAAGATCCTGACCGCCCGCAGCAGGCCGTTCAGGCGCGGTTCGGCAAGGATCGCGCCGTTGTTGGCCGCCAGCGATGCCGCCAGCACCGACAGTTCCGCATGCAGTTCCGCGGCATCGCGGTAGGGCAGGGAACGGCCGGCGTCCTTGCGCAGGATATCCGCGACACCGAGCTCGCCGGCCGTGGCGGCAAGCCGCGCATGGATGCCGATCAGCGCGCGGCGGTACGGCTCGTCGCTGCGATGCGGCGAGTCGTCCGGCGACTGGCGGGTCAGCGCGAGCAGTTCTTCGCTTGCCGGCACCAGCAGGGTCGAGGTGGACAGCTCGGCGCCCAGCGCATGCACTTCATCGAGGTAGAACTCGACGATGGTGCCGGACTGGCGCAGCAATGCGTGCCGCATCGTACCGGCGTTGACGTTCGGATTGCCGTCGCGGTCGCCGCCGATCCAGCTGCCCATCTGCAGGTAATCCGCGTCGGCCAGGTCCAGGGCGCCGCCGCCGAAACCATGCGCGATTTCCCGCTCGACGTCGTCGTACAGCGCCGGCAGCTCGCGCAGGAACGTGGTGCGGTAATAGGACAGGGCATTGCCGATTTCGTCGGCGACCGTCAGCTTTTCATAGCGCAGCATGCGGGTCTGCCACAGCGTGGCGATGCGCGCCTGCAGCAGCTGCACATTGCGCTCGCGCTCGCGCGGCGTCAGCGGCAGGTCGCGTTCGGCCAGCAGCCGCGCGATCGCATGGCCGGCGTCGAGGATGCTCTTGCGCTGCGCCTCCGTGGGGTGCGCGGTCAGCACCGGCGAAATGAGGGCGTCGCGCAGGAACGCGGCAATCGCGTCGCGGCCCACGCCGGCTTCCTTCAGCCGCGTCACCGCGAATGCCACCGACGATGGCTGAGGCGCCGAGCCGCCCAGCAGGTGGGCGCGACGGCGGCGGATGTGGTGCCGGTCCTCGGCAATGTTGGCCAGGTGCGAGAAATAGGAAAACGCCCGCACCACGGCATTGGTCTGCTCCGGCGCGAGCCCGGCGAGCAGCGCGGACAGTTCCGCACCGGCGGCGCGGTCGTCTTCGCGGCGAAAACGCACGGCGCTCTGGCGGATCGCTTCGACAACGTCGAACACCGCTTCGCCTTCCTGTTCGCGGATCACATTGCCGAGCAGCCGGCCGAGCAGGCGGATGTCCTCTTTCAACGGCGCGTCCTTGTCGTGGTTCGGCAGATCGGCGGAAACAGTGAAAGCAGGGTGGTCGGGTTCGTGGAGAGCGCGATTTTGCATATGGTCAGTGTTGAAAGTTGGAAACGTTGTCCCGGTGTCGTGCCGGCCGGGGCTAATAAAACTACACCACTGCTCAACGAGCTGGCGATGAAGCGATCCTTTGCGGCGCGCCGGATCTGACAGGAAAGCCCTGCTAGCCCCTTTGTGGAGTGCGAACTTTATTTCGAGAACTGGTCGATTCTCCACGCGCTGGTAAGCGCCCAGCGATTATTCAAAATATGCATCAGCGATGAATGGCGTGTCAACGAATTTGTAGCAAGCTCCATAAATTATGGTCTTTTTTCGTAAAATCACTACATGTAGTCAAACTACCTTGTAAATCACTTGACGTGTTTGCCGAAAAGCTTGTAACTTCGGCCAGATTCCGCGTTTTTCGCAATGAGTCTGGTGAAAATGATGACGCGGGTTCGGCGAATCGCGGGGAGCGTGCACGCCGGCTGCAGGCACGCCCGGCGTGGCGGGTGATACGATAGCGCCCCAACCAGAAAAATCGCCGAGGTAGCAATGACCGTCTTCGCCATGCCCGTATTCGATGCCACCGTGATCTACGAGGGCAAGGAGCTGTTCAAGGGACAGGGAGCCGCCGGCGTGTGGGCCGAGAAGCTCGCCGCCGAACTCGGCAGCAAGGTCACGGTGGCGAAAGTCGGCACCGGCTGGGTTTTGTGCGGCAACGTCGATGGCACCGATTGCCAGTGGGGCATCCACGGCCAGCGGCTCAAGCGCCTGGACTGAGGCAGGCCTTCCGCATGACGGCGCCGTTCGCGCGGCATGCGGCGGCAGAGACTTCACTCCCGATCCCGATCCTGATCCCGATCCCGATCCTGATCCCGATCCTGATTCTGATCCTGGCCCCGCTCCCGCCGGCGCCGTCCGGGCAGCTGGAGCGGCGTAGCAATGCCTCATCGTTTGGTGCCTTCCAGGCACCACCGTGAGTCATCCCGCGGGCCTACCGCCGCGGGCTCTCCCTGCCTACGATGCGGACATGCAGCCTTTCGCTGCGGTCCATCATCCAGGAGAGTTCATCATGATCACCGCATCCCCCGCCGTCCGCCCCGCCAGCCGGGTCAACGAGAACCCCGTAGCGCCCCAGGAGCTGGTGCCGTCACGCTATGCGCTGCAGGTTGGCGACATCGACGTGCTGGTCGTCAGCGATGGCGTGCTGCCGCTGCCGTCCGCCACGATGGCCACGAACGCGCCAGCGGCCGACCTGGCGACGTGGCTGGACGACATGTTCCTGCCCCACGACATGTTCGACTGGCCGCTGAACGTGCTGGTGGCGCGCAGCGGCGAGCAGACCATCCTCGTCGATGCGGGGCTGGGCGGCCAGTTCCCCGGCTTCCCGCGGGCCGGGCAATTCCCCCAGCGCCTGGCGGCCGCCGGCATCGATCTCGCGTTCGTGACCGACATCGTGGTCACCCACATGCACATGGACCATGTCGGCGGCCTGCTCGTCGCCGGCGTGAAGGAACGCCTGCGCCCGGACGTGCGCATCCACGTGGCCGCCGAGGAAGTCGCTTTCTGGGCAATGCCTGATTTTTCCCATACGGTCATGCCGAAACCGGTGCCGGCCGTACTGCGCACCACCGCGACGGCCTTCCTGGAAGCCTACGGCGACAACCTGCGCCTGTTCAGGGACCGCCATGAGGTGGCGCCGGGCGTCACCGTGCGCCTCACCGGCGGCCACACGCCGGGGCACAGCGTGGTCGACCTGGTGTCCGGCGGCGAGCGGCTGCTGTTCGCCGGCGACGCCATGTTCCCGGTCGCGTTCGACCACCCCGAGTGGCACAACGGCTTCGAGCACGATCCCGCGGAGTCGGCCCGCGTGCGCTTCGGGCTGTTCCGCGAGCTGGCGGAAAACGGCGGACTGCTGGTGGCTTCCCACCTGCCGTTCCCGTCCGTCGGCCGGGTGGCGGCCGACGGCGAAAGGTTCCGCTGGGTGCCGGTGATCTGGGACTACTGACCTGGCGCCATCTGCACGAACACCGCCGTGGTGCGCGCCGGGATCGTGAAGCTGCCCGTCGCGGCGTCATGGCGGGACGTGCGCACCACCGGATCGCTGCCGAAGCGCTGGATATCGTGCAGCTTCAGCTTGCGGCCGCGCAGTTCGGGGATGGTGACGGTATTGGCCGCCTTGTCCACGTTGAACAGCACGACGACCTGCTGGTACTTCGCACCCGGGTACGGGTAAGGCTCGGCACCCGAGATGCTCATGGCCACCACGCCCGGCACCTGCGCCGGGCCGGTGTTGTGGAACTTCAGCCGGTCGATCACGTCCTGCGCGGTGCGCAGGCGGAACAGCGTGCTGCCCTGGCGGATCGCCAGCAACTCCTCGAAGCCGGCCTTTGCCGCCAGGATGGCCTGGGTATCCGGCTTGATCAGCGGGTTGGCCAGCACCGGCGCCATGATCGGCCAGCTTTCCTGGTTCTTCTCGGCCAGCGGCAGGCCGACGCCGAAGTTGTTCGTCGTGTAGCCGTAGTCGAGGCGGTTGAACCAGTCGCCCGCGTTGTAGCTGTCGCGGTCCAGCGACTTCGAGCGCAGGATTTCCTGGCCGGCATGGATGAACGGCACGCCCTGCGCCAGGATGTTGATCGCATTGCCCAGGGCCTGGGCGCGCACCCGGTCGGCCAGGCTGGTGCCCTGCGGCAGTTTCAGCGCGTTGACGTCGAACAGGGTCTGGTTATCGTGCGCCTCGACGTAGTTGATGGTTTCCGCCGGGCTGCCGGCGAAGCCCGCCTGCTGGCCGAAGTAATCGATCTCGGCATTGCTGCGCACGTTGCCGAAGCGGTCGGTGAAGCGGTAGTCGCGCAGCGTGCCGGACAGCGCCACCCGCACCAGGTCCGCCAGGCGCAGCGCATCGTCGCGCGTCTGCGCCGACTGGCCGTTTGGATCGAACCACACGCCATTGACGAAGCCCTGCTGGTCGACCAGCGAACTGCCGGTGTCGCAGCAGCCGCCGCCGCGCACCGTGTCGCGGATGCGGTCGTTGAACGAGCCGATGCCGCTGCCGAACATATTGGCCTGGCGCGCCTGCACGAAACGCGCATCGTTGCCGACCGCGCCGAAGTTCCAGGCTTCGCCGTACAGGTAGATCGGCCGGCCGGCCGCCTCGTCGGCGGCAGCCTGCAGGCGCTTCATCAGGGCCAGCGGCGTGAACCCCATGATGTCGAAGCGGAAGCTGTCGATCTTGTACTGCTTCGTCCACAGCGCCACCGAGTCGACCATCAGCTTGGCCATCATGGCGTTTTCCTGGGCCGTGTCGGCGCAGCAGCTGTCGTTGAGGATATTGCCTTCGGCGCCCAGCCGGTAGTAATAGGCCGGCACGATGCGGTCCAGCACCGACAGCGGGCCCTGCTGCGACTGGCTGGTGTGGTTGTACACCACGTCCAGCGTCACGCGCAGCCCCGCTTCGTGCAGGGCCTGCACCATCGCGCGGAATTCGCGCACGCGCACGGCGCCGTCCCGCGCATCGGTGGCGTAGCTGCCTTCCGGCGTGTTGTAGTGCACCGGGTCGTAGCCCCAGTTGAAGCAGTCGCTGTCGCGCGTCGCCGCTACCGCGGCCTGCTGGGTGGTGGCATCGGCCGCCGCGCCGGGGATGGCGGGCGTCACGCAGCCGGTTTCGTCGACACTGGAAAAATCATAGCTGGGCAGCAGGTGGACGTGGGTCAGGCCAGCCTTCTGCAGCGACTTCAGGTGGCGCATCGGCGCCGCCTCGCTGTCCGTGAAGGCCAGGTACTTGCCGCGGTGGGCGGCGGGCACCGTGGTATCCGATGCGGAGAAGTCGCGGATATGCAGTTCGTACAGCGCGATGTCGGTCGGCGCGGCCAGCTTGGGAATGCGCTGGCCGTCCCAGCCCGCCGGTTTCAGCTGCGGGCTGTCCAGGTTGGCGACGAAGCTGCGCGTGCTGTTGGCGGACACGCTCAGCGAATACGGATCGGTCACCGTGTTCGTCACCACCGTGTTGTTGGCCCAGCGCGACAGCACCTGCACCGTGTAGGTGTAGTAGGCGCGGTTGGTCCAGGAGGCATCCGGCGCGGTGTACGACCAGACGCCGCTGGCGGCATCGCGCGTCATGGCCATGGTGGTGGCGCCCGCCGCGCCGGCGCTGGCGTAGACGTCGAGCCGGACGGCTTTCGCGGTCGGCGCCCAGACGCGGAAGGTCGGCACGCCCAGGCGGTCGAAGGTCAGGCCCAGTTGCGCGGCGCTGGCGCGCGCCGCGAACAGGTCGTCGAGCATGCCGGCCTGCTGCAGCGAGGTCACCTGCACCAGAGCGCCATCCGCGCCGTACTGGGCGATGGCGAACTGCGCCGTGGCGAGCCGGGCAATGCCGGCGGCGTCGGTATCGGCCAGGCGCAGGCCGGTGGCGCTTGCCAGGTGCGGGTATTGCTGCCGGATCGCGTCCGGCAGCGCGGCGGGCTGCAGCGCCAGGCTGCCTTCGGCGCCGGCCAGGCCGCTGGCCGCATCCGGCGTGGCCGCCATGCCGCCATTCATCGCGTAGTACAGCTTGTAGGTGGCGTTCGCCGGCGCGCCGGGCCAGGCCAGCGTGGTGGCGGACAGCCAGTGCGCCCTGGCGCTGGCCAGGTTGCCGAAACTGAGCGCGGGCTGGTCCGCGTAGACCGTGCAGTCGCCTTCCAGCATCCACACTTCCTGGCCCGCCGTCATCACGTCCGGCTGCAGGTCGGCATGCTGGTCGGCGGCGCAGTTCTTGGTGCCGCTGCCGTCGGTGACGAGGAAGTGGATGGCGCTTTTTCCCGCAGCCAGCGGGATGTCGACATAGCCGCCGAATCCATCCCTGGCGGTGAACATGAAGCGGCCCGTGATCCAGGCCGGGCTGGGCACCAGCGGGCCGTCCCACGAATACACGCCCCACTGGGCTTCGTCGCCCTGGGTGCGGTGGAAGTGCATGCGGATGGTGCCGGGTGCCACCGGCGTCGCGGCGCTGGCGGCCGTGGCCGCGCCGGCCAGGCGCAGCGGGGCGGCGGCGCTTTGCCGCGTATTGCCGGCATCGCCGGTGTCACCGGTATTGGCGGAATCGCCGCCGCAGGCAGCCAGCAGGCTGGCAATGGTCAGCGCCAGGCTCCAGCGTGAAATCAGACTACTTCCGATGTTCATATGTCTCCCTTCGTTTTTATGGACGCCTTGGGCGTTGACGGGGGTTCTGCGCTGCACGGGCGTCGTGGTTGTAATAATACTACTGACTTCTAGGGTTCAGCTCGGGAGTTTCTGTGCGTTGTTTTATTTTCACTACAGAGCCGTTTTTTTTGCGAGCAACCGTAACAGGCCACTCGCGCGCCAGGCAAAGATGCAACTGCGGGGGGCAGTGTTGCAAAAAATCGGGGACAGTCCCCGATTTTTTGCAACATGAGTGAAATCAACGGGTTGCAGTACCAGCTGCATGGCTGGGCTGGTCGTAAAACGACGGGGAGGCAGCGGGGGAGGGGGCGGTGTTGCTAAAATTCGGGGACTGTCCCCGAATTTTAGCAACATCTTTGAAATCAGCGTGTTACGACGATTCCTGTATGGCTGAGCTGGTCGTAATGCAACCGTGGGTCAGCGTGCCAGCAGGTGCGGGCCGATCTCGCTGACCGACTTCACGCCGGTCAGCACCATATTGGTCCGGATATCCTTTTCCATGATCGCCAGCAGCTTGGCGATGCCGGCCTCGCCCTGCGCGGCCAGCGCGTACACGAAGGCGCGGCCCAGCAGCACGCCGTCGGCGCCCAGGGCGAGCAGGCGGAACACGTCGGTGCCGGTGCGCGCGCCGCCGTCGGCGAAGATGGTGGTCTTGCCCTTGACCGCGTCGGCGATCGCCGGCAGCGCGGCGGCGGTCGACAGCGCGCCGTCGAGCTGGCGCCCGCCATGGTTCGAGACGACGATGCCGTCGGCGCCGAAGGCCACGGCGTCGCGCGCGTCGTCCGCTTCCAGGATGCCCTTGATGACCATCGGGCCCTGCCACTCGTCGCGGATCCACTGCAGGTCCTGCCAGCCGATGGCCGGGTCGAAGTTGGCGCCGAGCCAGCCGATATAGTCGGCCAGGCCGGTCGCGGCGCCGCGGTAGGCCGAGATGTTGCCCAGGTCGTGCGGCCGGCCGAACAGGCCCACGTCCCAGGCCCAGCGCGGATGCGTCATCGCCTGCAGCATGCGCCGCAGCGGCCCGTTCGGCCCGCTCATGCCGCTGTGCGCATCGCGGTAGCGGGCACCGGGCACCGGCATGTCGACCGTAAACACCAGCGTCGACGCACCCAGCGCCCTGGCGCGCTGCAGCACGTCGCGCATGAAGCTGCGGTCCTTCAGCACGTACAGCTGGAACCAGATCGGCCGGTCGGCCGCGGCAGCCACCTCCGCCAGCGGGCACACCGACACCGTGGACTGGATGAACGGGATGCCGCGCTTGCAGGCGGCACGCACCGCCTGCACTTCGCCGCGCCGGGCGTACATGCCGGTCAGGCCCACCGGGGCCAGCGCGATCGGCAACTCGTGGCGGCTGCCGAACCATTCCGTCGACAGGTCGAGCTGCTCCGATCCTTTCAGCACGCGCTGGCGCAGCTTGACCTGCTGCAGGTCGGCGATGTTGGCGCTCATCGTCTGTTCGGCGCCGGCACCGCCATCGAGATAGTGGAACAGGAACGGCGGCAGCCTGCGGCGCGCGGCAGCCCGGAAATCGGTCGCGGATGAAATGATCATGTGGTCGGTAAAAAGTTGATCGCCATGCCATGCCGCCGGCAAGCCGGTACGCGCGGCGTTTTCACGAAACGATCAATTGTAGTGCCGCAACTGCTCTTGTGTAGTCAAATTGATGAGAGAACGTGCCGCAAGCAGTGGCCCGGGTGCGGCGACCGGCCCGGTCAGGCCGCCAGGCAGTCGCGGTACAGGCGCAGATAGCCCTGTGCCGCCTTCTCCCACGTGTATCCCATCGCATGCGCGCGGACCCGCTGCGGGCCGCCATTCTCGCCGAAGCGCGCCAGGCCGGCCGCGAAGACCTCGCGCATGTGGTCCGGATCGAAGTGGTCGAAGTAGCAGGCCGCCGCGCCGCCGACTTCCGGCAGGCTGGTCAGGCGCGACAGGAACACAGGGCGGCCGTGGTGCATCGCTTCGAGCGCCGGCAAGCCGAAACCTTCGGCCAGCGAGGGAAACAGGAAGGCGTCGCAGTGCGCGTAGTACCAGTCCTTGTCGTGCTGGCTGACCGGGCCGGTGACCGCCACCTGGCCGGCAACGCCGAAGCGGGCCGCTTCCTCGAGGATCCTTTGCCGGTAGTCTTCCTTGATCACGCCGGCGATGACCAGCGTGCGGTCGCTGCCGCACAGCAGCGGCACGAGCACGTGGAAATTCTTCTTCGGACAGACCATCCCGACGGCAAACAGGAAGCGGCCCGGCGGCATGAAACGCGGCTGGTGCCCGGCGGGCGCGCAGCTGAAATCGGCGCCGTTATGGATCACCGAGATCTTGTCCCGGGCGGCCGGGAAGAAGCGCAGGATGTCGGATTTGACGAATTCCGAGATCGCCACCACCCGGTCGACACCGGCGATCCTGGGCGCCATGCGGCGCAGGTGCTTCTCGGCCCTGCGGCTGCCGGGCGGCTGTTCGTGCACCTGGTTCAGGTCGTGCACCGTCATCACCGTGCGGCCGCGCACCCGGGCCGGGCCGAAGCGGCAATACTGGTCGGCGAAGTGGACCACGTCGAAATCGCCGCCGCGCGGGAAATGCCAGCGGTGATACCTGCGATGCCGGACATGTGACACCCGCTCGCCGAGCACGCCGTCCTGCCCCGGATACGTGTACGCGCTCATGTCGAAAGCGCCCGCGCCCTGCCTGGCCAGTTCGCGCCCGAGGCTGCGGCCGAAGGTATGCAGGCCGGTGTTCTCGAAGCGCATGGCGTCCAGCGTGACGAGCAGCCGCGGCGTCATGGTCGCGCCGCGGTCCGGCGGCTGTCGGCGTCCTGCGCCGCGGCACGGCCGCGCCATTGGAAAACCGTGTCGGCAACCTGCGCGGCGCCGATCGCCGCCATGCAGGTGCAGGCCTGCGCGCCGGTGCACGTGTCGCAGCGCTGCGCACCGCTCAGCGACGTGGCATTCGCGCCGAGCGCACCCCAGCGGGCGATATCGATCGGCTGGACCGGTGGGAACAGGCCGAGGGTGTTGCGTCCCAGCGCCGCGGCGATGTGCAGCGGGCCGGTGCCGCTGGCGATCAGTCCGTCCGCCATGCCGATCAGGGACACCAGGCCGCCCAGGTCGTGGCGGCCGCACAGGTTGTGCACGTTCGGGCTGTCCAGCAGCGCCCGGGCGTCGCGCGCCAGCAGCTCGCCCTCGGCGCGGCTGCCGGTGATCCAGATCGCGATGCCGGGATCGGCGGCCAGCCTGGCGGCCAGTTCGGTGTAGCGCTCCAGCGGCCATTCGCGGCCGTTGCCGTTGGACTTGGGGTGCAGGACCAGGTTGAACGGCGCCGCCCGGAACAGCGCGGCGATCTCCGGCGAGCGCGGCGCCTGCAAGCCATACAGGGGCGCGATCTCCGCCAGCGCCGGTATGTGATCGATGCCCAGCGGCTTCAGCAGAGCGAAGTTGAGCTGGGCTTCGTGCAGGCTCGAGCGCGCCCGGCTGAAATGCGCCAGCCGGTTGCAGGTCCACCAGTGATGCAGCCGGTGGCTGCTGCCCGCGCGGTTCGGCACGCCGGCGCGGCGCGCGGCGCGGCCCAGCGCACGGTGCGGGAACGCGAAAATGACGGTCTCGTACCGCCCGCCCTCGAACAGCCGGTCGATGTCCTGCTCCTCCAGTGCAAGCGCGTCGTCGATGAAGCGGCTGCAGCGCGCCACCGGCGCGGCATAGGCACGGCACAGCATGTCGACCGCGACGCCGGGAAAGCGCTGCTTGAGGTAGCCGGCCAGCGGCAGCGTCAGCACGACGTCGCCGATGTTGTCGGTGCGGCAGATGAGGATGCGTGATGAGTCGGGAGGCATTACCGGAATTCTGGAATGTCGTTGTTCGGGCAGTGGTTGAATGACGGAGCGACGGCTGAGCGGCGTGCGCGGACTTCACGGACGGCGCAAACGGTATTGTAGGGCCAAGGAGCGCTCCCGTCACCGTGCTACCGCCATCTTTACATGGCATTACCGGCTTTACGCGGTCTCCGGACCCTTTGCCCCGCCTCGGGACGCCGCGATGAAGGGCCGGATCCGACAGATTACCGGGCGAATATGTCAGCGCCATTACCTGCGGCGAGCCGGCGCAATGCTGCTTTTAGGTTCCTCAGGGAAATTATTATTTCCTTGTTGTCATATCGCCGTCATACCCGCTCCCTACAATGCGCGCTGTCCGCAACCCGATATCGATGCCTTCATGCAGAACCTCCTCCGCCGCCGAACCGGTACCCGCGTCGTCGCCGCCTTTGCCGCCATCCTCGCCATGCTGGCGATGGTCACGCTGACTTCCCTGTGGTCGCTGCAGAAGGTGGCCGGCAATGCCGAAGTGCTCGTCGAGGACAAGCTCGCGCGGCAGCGCCTGGCGATCGAACTGCGCGCCAGCGAGCAGCTCAACGCCCTGCGTGCGTTGTCGGTGGCGCGCAGCGACAGCCTGGAAGTGGGCGACGTCTTCATGGCGCAGCTGGCCGCCGGCGAGAAAGTGACGAAGCGGCTGCAGCAGCAACTGGCGGCCCTGGGCGGCGATGCCCGCGAACAGGTGCTGGACGCTGCGATGCGCCGGCAGCAGCGGCGCTTCCAGACGGTGCGCGACGACATTTTCCGGCAGAAGGAAATGGGCCGTATCCAGCAGGTCGATGAACTGATCGGCGCAGGGTTCGACCCGCGGCTGGCCGACTACATGGGCGCGCTCGATGCGCTGCTCGAGTACCAGGCGCAGGCGGCGCGCAAGGTCTCGGACGATTCGCATGCCACGCTGCAGCTGATGCGTTTCCTGCTGGGCGGCCTCGGCCTGCTGGCGCTGCTGGCCGGCGGCGTGCTGGCGCTGGCGCTCACACGCAGCATCGTGCGGCCGCTGCGCGATGCCGTCGCGTTTGCCGAGCGCGCTGCCGGAGGCGACCTGACCGGGGAATTGCGCCATGGCCGGCATGACGAGGTAGGCCAGCTGCTCGACGCGCTGAACGAGATGGCGCGGCGGCTGGCACGCACCGTCAGCGGCGTGCGCGATGCGGCGGCCGCGATCGATGCGGCATCCGTCGAGGTTGCGCACGGCAATCTCGACCTGTCGAGGCGCACCGAACACCAGGCGGCCACGCTGCAGGAAACCTCGGCCGCGCTGGACCAGCTGGCGACCACCGTGCGCGTCAACGGCGCCCAGGCGATCGATGCGGCGCGGCTGGCGCAGGGAGCGGCCGACGTGGCCGGGCAGGGCGGCAGCGCCATCGCACAGGTGAGCTCCACAATGGATGGCATCAGCCGCTCGGCGGCCAAGATCGTCGACATCATCGCCGTCATCGACGGCATCGCGTTCCAGACCAATATCCTGGCGCTGAATGCCGCCGTGGAGGCGGCCCGGGCCGGCGAGCAGGGCCGCGGCTTCGCCGTGGTGGCGGGCGAGGTGCGGGCGCTGGCCCAGCGCTCGGCCACGGCGGCACGCGAGATCAAGGCGCTGATCACCGAATCGGTGGCCACCATTGGCCAGGGCGCTGGTCTGGCCGCCGGCGCGCAGGCCACCATGGGCGGCATGCTGGATCGGGTGGGCGGCGTCAGCGCGCTGATGGCGCGCATCGGCGCGGCTGCGCATGCCCAGACGGATGGCATCGCCCAGATGAACGACGCGGTGGCCGACCTGGAGCAGGATACGCAGCACAATGCCGCGCTGGTCGAGGAGGTGGCGGCCGCTTCCGAGTCGTTGCGGCGGCAGGCGCAGGTGCTCAGTACGCTGATGCAGCAGTTCCGGGTCGCGGCGCCCGGACTGCCGGCGCGTGCGCCGGCGGCGCTGCTGCCGCGCGAGCACGGCGCAGTCTGAATCGATGTCATGGCGGCGTGACGGCAAATCGGTCGCCGCCAATGGCGGGGAAACAACTTAGCAATTCTTCAGTGTTGGCGTTCCGTCCAGCACAGGCCTATAGTGTCTCGAAGCTGCAATTCGCACGATCTCGATGCTACTCCGGCTAATTCACTTCTAAATTAAAAAGCCGGCATGCCACGCGCTGGGTCGGCTGCTTGCAGCAATGCGGCGGGCGGCAGATCCGCACCGACCGCAAACGGGCCGTTTCCGGTATCGCTGCTTTCCTGTATCGCTGCTTCCGTACCGCTGCTTTTCCGTACCGCTGTTTTCCGTACTGCTTTGTTCCCGTATCGGCCGCAGGCGCTGTTCCACCCAGGGCGAGCATCCATTACGTTGTGCAAAAAAATATTAAAATGACAACCAAGAGACTGCTGAGCATTGCGGGCGACCATTGGGACGCGGGGTCGGCACTGGCCGTGGCGCGCGATTTCGAACTGCGCGCGGTGGCCGATCTCGACGAGGCGAACGTCGTGCTGGCAAGCCTGCAGTTCCTGGTCGGCATTATCGAGCTCGGGTCGCCCGGCATGCTGGACCGGGTCGAGCATTTCCTGCGTGCGCACTGGCGGGTCAAATGGGTGGCGGTGTGCAGCCCCGAAGCGTTGCAGGACGAGCGCTACCGCAGGCTGATCCACGACCACTGCATCGATTTCCACACGCTGCCGGTCGACCTGGCGCGGCTCAGCCATACGCTGGGGCACGCCTATGGTTTCGCCACGCTGGCCGATCCCGCGCCGCGGCTGACCGGGGCGAGCGGCATGCGCCTGACCGGCAACAGCCAGCCGATCACGGCGCTGCGCCAGCGCCTGCACAAGGTGGCATGCGCGGAGGCGCCGGTGCTCATCTGGGGCGAGAGCGGCACGGGCAAGGAACTGGTGGCGCGTGCCGTGCACGAGGGATCGTCGCGGCGTGCCGGGCCGTTCGTGCCGATCAACTGCGGCGCCATCCCGGCCGGCCTGGTCCAGTCCGAACTGTTCGGCCACGAGAAGGGCGCCTTCACCGGCGCCGGCAAGGCGCGCGCGGGCCTGATCGAATCGGCCTGCGGCGGCACGGTGTTTCTCGATGAAATCGCCGACCTGCCGCTCGACCTGCAGGCCAACCTGCTGCGCTTCCTGCAGGAGAAAACCATCGCCCGGGTCGGCGGCACGCGCCAGGTCGAGGTCGACGTGCGCATCGTCGCCGCGTCGCATGTGCGGCTGCATGAAGCGGTGGCGCGGGGCGCGTTCCGCGAAGACCTGTTCTACCGTTTGAACGTGCTGTCGCTGGAAGTGCCGCCGCTGCGCGAACGGGGCGACGACGTGCAGGCGCTGGCGGAAACCTTTTTCCAGGATTACGCCCGCGAGCGCTCGCCCCATGTCAAGGGTTTTTCCCGTGCCGCGCTGGCGTCGCTGTGCGCGCATGACTGGCCCGGCAACGTGCGCGAGTTGCTGAACCGCGTGCGGCGCGCCTCGGTGATGGCCGAAGGGCGCCTGATCACACCGCAGGACCTGGGCCTTGCCGATGCCGCCGCCGGCACCTGCGTCGCCTTGAACGGCGCCCGTGTCCAGGCCGAACGGGCGGCGATCGAAGCCGGCCTGGGCGCGGGCAAGAGCCTGACCGACGTCGCGCGCGATCTCGGCATTTCCAGGATGACGCTGTATCGCCTGATGGCCAAGCATGGCATCGAGACCGCCGCGCGCAAGCGTTCGTAACACCTGAGGTCGAACCCGACCGGTTGTAACAGGCTTGTTACAAACAGTATTTCTCCCCGATTTCCCAATGAAAACTCGCCGCCGCGGTAGCAGGCCGCTGCGGATCGTTGTAACACCGAAGTTACAAAACGCTTAAGTCAGTCGCATTGACTACGGCCTGGCTTAGCATATAGCCAGCAATTTCAAGCTCTTACTGATGGCTGAGGCCGATGGCATCAACCTTGCATAGACGAGCCTGCTGAGGATTTTTCCCAGCGGGGTGAATCGGCCAAACTATTTCAGTGGAGACTCAAAATGAAAAAAACCATGATTGCCGCGGCGATCGCGCTCGCGTTCAGCGTCGGCGCACAGGCGCAGACGACCGAACCGAGGAACGATGTCACGCAGAGCGGCGCGGGAGCGCATGCCACCGATAATGCTTCGGCGGTGCAGGACAGCAGCACGAACCGGAACAATGATTCGAGCACCAACCGCGACAACGACTATAGCCAGGCCAACGACAACAACAACAGCAGCGGCGCGGCACGCGCTGCGGCGATCGGCGCAGCCGCCGCCAACAACGGCGCCACCGCCACGTCGAGCGTCGCCAACGCCTTCAACACGTCGACGGCGACCGCCATCAGCACGCTGACCGGCACCGTCAGCGGCAACGACGTGCGAAACATCGGCAACATGGCCACCAACAGCGGCAACGCCAATGGCGGCGCCGGCAATGGCGGCGTGGGCGGCGCGGCCGGCGGCGGCAATGCCAACTCCACTGGCGGCAACGGCGCTGCCGGCAACGGCGGCGCGGGCGCTTCGGGCAGCATCGGCGGCGTCGCCACCAATGGCAACGCGACGGGCGGCGCCGCCAACGGCGGCAGCGCCACCGGCGGCACGGCCAACACCGGCGCGGCCTATGCCGGCACCGGCGGCGCGGGCGGTGCGGCGACCGGGGCCACCTCGGGCGCCGGCGGCACGGGCGGTGCAGGCGGTGCAGGCGGTACCGGCGGCAGCAGTTCCGACGGTTACGGCGGCGCGGGCGGCAGTGCCGCGGCGGGCGGTGCCGGCACCGGCGGTGCGGGCGGCCTGGCTGGCGCGGCTACCGGCGGCGCCGGCGGCGGCAGCGGCAATGCCAGCGGCGGCCAGGGCGGCAGCGGCGGCTCCACCGGTTCGGCCACCGGCGGCTCGGGCGGCATGGGCGGCAGCGGCGGTTACACGGGCGCGGCCACGGGCGGCGCGGGTGGCACGGGCGGCAATGGCGCAGCGGGCGGCAGCGGCGGCGTGGGCGGCAACGGCGCAGCGGGCGGCGGCGCGACGTCGGGCGACACGGGCGCGGGCAGCACCGCCACGGCCGGCGCCGGCAGCGGCGGCAACGGTCCTGGCGGCATGGGTACCGGTGGCGCTGGCAGCGGCGGCAACGGCCCTGGCGGCATGGGCACCGGCGGCACGGGTACCGGCGGCTACGTGGCCACCGGTTCGGCCAGCGCGGGCAACACGAACGCGGTGCCGGGCGGCGGAGATACCCCGGGCACGTCCGGCGACCAGACGGCAAGCGCCGGTAGCGGCGCCGGCACGGGCGGTGCCGGTACGGGTGCCACCGGTACCGGCGGTGCCGGTTCCGGCGGCGCGGGCACGGGCGCCACCGGCACCGGCGGCGCCGGCGCGGGCGGCGAGGGCACGGGCGGCGCAGCCACCACGGGCGCCACCACGGCCACGGCCGGTACCAACACGGCAGGCGCGGGCGGTGCCGGTGCCGCGGGCGGTGCCGGTGCGGCGGGCGGCTCCGGCGCGGCCGGCGGTGCCGGTGCGGCAGGCAGCAACACGGCAGGCGCCGGCGCAGCGGGCGGCGCGGGTGCGGCAGGCAGCAACACGGCCGGCGCCGGTGCGGCAGGCGGTACCAACACCACGGGCGCTGGCGGTGCCGGCGCGACGGCCAGCACGACGGGCGGCGCGGGTGCGGCCGGCACGGGCGGCACGGGCGGTAATGGCGCCGCCGGCGGTGCCGGTTCGAGCGTGGCCGGTGCGGGCGCGGCCGGTGCGGCGGGCGGTGCCGGCGCGTCGAGCGGCGCGGCATCGAATACCGCGGGCGCGGGTGCCGCGGGTGGCGCGGCCACGGGCGGTACCGCCACGGCCGGCACGGCCACCGGCGGTGCGGGTTCCGGCGGCGAGGCCACCAACGGCAGCGCCACGGCGGGCGACGGCGGTGCGGGCGGTGCCGGCGGTGCCGGTACCGGCGGCATGGGCGGTTCGGCAGGCACCACCACGGCTTCGGCCACCGGTGGCGCGGGTGCCGGCGGCACGGGTGGCGCGGGCGGCAGCAACGCCGTCAACGCCGGCTCGTTCAGCATGTCGAACACGATGAGCAACGTGGCGCAATCGGCGGCGGGTATCTCCGTCATCAGCCAGAGCAGCGGCGTCAGTTCGCTGGTGCAGCAGAGCATCAACGTGCAGGCCAACCTCGGCGTGGGCCGTTGATGTGCGCCGGCGCCGGCCTTCACCGGCGGCGCCGCATGGCCACCGCGCGGCCTGCCGGGCGGTGGCATGGCGAACCTGACGGAGGAACCATGCACGATCGAGCAAGCGTGAAGCGCCCGGTTCCCGCAAGGGGCCGGGAGTGGGCGCAGGCATGTGCCGCTGCGCTGCTGGCAATGGCCTGGACGGGTGTCCATGCCCAGCCAGCCGGCACGGACGCGGGTGATGCGCCGCGCGAATTCGCGGTGAACGCGGCAGCCCTGGCAATGCCGGTGCTGCCGGCGCCGGTATTGCAGGCGCCGGCACCGCCAGGCGCGGCGCTCAGCGACGAGCGCCTGGCCCAGCTGCGCGGCGGTACCGATACGCCGTGGAGCGACATGAAGCTGAACGGCACGGTAGGCAACAATGCCGCCAGCAACGTGGTCACCGGGTCCAACATCATCACCGATGGCGCGTTCAGCAACGCATCGGGAATGCCGATGGTGATCCAGAATTCCGGCGCCAACGTGCTGATCCAGAACGCCACCATCGTCAACGTGCAGTTCAAGTGATGGCGGGGCGTTGCATGACAACCTGGGCGGCCGCGTGGCTTGCCGTGCTGGCGCTGGCCATGCCGGCGCGCGCGGCCGACCTGCCGTTCGGTGCGGCCGGGCCGGTATCGCTGCGCGTCACGAGCCTGAAGGAAGCGCGTTTCCTGGCGACGGTGCGCCAGCAGTTCGATTTCAGCTGCGGTTCGGCGGCGCTGGCCACGCTGCTGACCTATCACTATGGCTACCCCGTCAACGAACAGCAGGCCTTTGCCGAGATGTTCGCGCGGGGCGACCAGGCGCGTATCCGGCGCGAAGGTTTTTCGCTGCTGGACATGAAGAATTTCCTGGCCGCGCACGGTTTTACGGCCGATGGTTTCCAGCAGCCACTGGACGAGCTGGCGAAGGCCGGCTTCCCCGCCATCGTGCTGGTGGCCGAGCATGGCTATCACCATTTCGTCGTGGTCAAGGGCGTACGCGACGGCCGCGTGCTGGTGGGCGATCCGTCCGGCGGCACGCGGGCGCTGCCGCGTGCACGGTTCGAGGCGATCTGGCTGAACCAGCTGCTGTTCGTCATCCATGGCCGCAGCGGCAAGCCGCGCTTCAACGAAGCAAGCGACTGGGCGGCGGCGCCCCGCTTGCAGCCCGGCGCGGGGCTCGACCGCGACAGCCTGCAGCGGGTCACGCTGCCGAAATTCGATGCCGGCGATTACTAGGCCTCGCGACCAGCCGGCGCAAGGGGATGCGATGAAAATGATGATCTGGCCGATGCTGATGTTATCGCTGTGCGGGCCTGCCGCGCTGGCCGGCGAAGTGCCGGGCGGCTGGGGTGCCGTCGGCGATGCCGTGCTGGCCGATGCCCGCGGCGGCTTCGATACAGGAAATGGATTGCTGGTGTCGCTGTCGGTCGACCGGCTGCTGAGCATGAACGGCAATGTCGTTGCCAGCAGCCAGCTGGCCGTGCCGGACGTGGCGCAGGCCGCGGCTTCCGGCGCCGGCATGTCGTCGTTCCACACGGCGCAGGCAGGCGCGGGCAACGCGCTGGCCATCGTCAACCAGCCGCTGGCCGGGCTGGTCCTGCAGAACAGCGCGAACGACCAGCTGATCCGCGCCCAGACCACGATCGATGCGACCGTGAACAGCCTCACCGTATTGAAGGACATGAATTTCAGCGACAGCCTGCGCCAGGCGCTGTCGACCGCCATCGTGCCGCGCTGAGCGGCACCGCTTGAAAGGATGCTTATGCCGTTTGCCCCGACCCTGCGTGCCGGCTGTGCCGGCATGTCCCTCTTGACGTTCGGCGCGCTGGCGCAGCAGGCCCCGCCGCCCGAACCTCCGGAAGCACGTTCGGCGGCCGACATGGCCGCCGAGCTGCGCCAGTTGAAGCAGGAACTTGCCGAGCAGCGTGCCATGCTGCAGCAGTTGCGCGCGGAACTCGGGGCCCAGCGCGACGGCGCCGCGGCCGGGCAGCGGCAGGAGGTGGCGCAGTGGCCGGATGTGACGCAATGGCTGGAGCCGGCGGCCGCGCCATCGGCGCAGCCGGTCCGGCGGCCGCTGGCGGCGGCAACGCTGGAAACCCTGCGCGGCGCGGGTGGCGCGAGCGGGGCGATGCAATCGCAGCCGCAGCCGCCGTTGCAGCCGCCGGGGCAGGGGCCGGCCGCTCCGCAGGGGCCTGGCCAGCAGGGGCCCGGCCGGCAGGCTCCCGGCCCGCAGGCCGCCGCGGCGCCGGCGGTGGGCCAGGCACCGGCGCGCGACTCGCGCCCGCCCGAGGTGGCGCCGCTGTTCGAGGCGCCCGGCGTGCTGACGCAGCGCGGCCACTACGTGCTGGAACCGTCGTTCCAGTTCGGCTATTCGTCGAGCAACCGGGTGGCGCTGGTCGGCTACACCATTATCCCGGCACTGCTGATCGGGCTGGTGGACGTGCGCGAAGTCAAGCGCAATACGTTCACGGCCGCCATTTCCGGCCGCTATGGACTGACCAACCGCACCGAGCTGGAGCTGCGCGTACCGTATGTGTACCGTTCCGATTCGACGGTGAGCCGCGAGCTGTTCACCGGCACCGCCGTCGAGCGCGTGTTCGAGACCAGCGGCAAGGCGCTCGGCGATATCGAGCTGTCGCTGCGGCACCAGCTGAACGATGGCGGCGTCGACAAGGCTTATTATGTGGCCGGCCTGCGCGTCAAGACGCGCACCGGCCGCGATCCGTTCGAGGTGGTCACCGACTGCACCATGCGCTGCGTGGGCGAGAACGCCACCGGCACCGGCCTGCCGCTCGACCTGCCGACCGGTTCCGGCTTCTACGGCATCCAGCCCAGCCTGACGTGGCTGTTCCCGTCGGACCCGGCGATCTTCTTCGGCAGCATCAGCTACCTGCACAACGTCAAGCGCAGCGACGTGATGCGGATGGTGCTGAACGGCGAGGTGGAACCGCTGGGCGAAGTGAAGCCGGGCGGCGTGATCGGCTTCAACTTCGGCATCGGCCTGGCTTTGAACGACAAGGCTTCGCTGAGCCTCGGCTACGACCACAGCTCGATGGGGCGCACCCGGCAGAACGGCGTCAACGTGCCCGGTTCGGTGCGCACCCAGCTGGGCACGCTGCTGATGGGCTTTTCCTACCGGCTCAGCGAGAAGCGCACCGTCAACGTGACGGTCGGCGCGGGGCTGACGCAGGATACGCCGGATGTGTCGCTGTCGCTGCGCCTGCCGCTGGCGTTCTGAGGGCGCCCGCGCTCAGCGCACCAGGCAGGGCTTCTTGTTGTCGAACTTCCAGCCCGGTACCAGGAACTGCATCGCGGCGGCGTCGTCGCGCGCGCCCAGGCCCATGTTCCTGTAGGCCTGGTGCGCCTTTTCCAGTTCCGCCTCGTCGATCTCGATGCCCAGGCCCGGCTTTTGCGGAATGCGGATGAAGCCGCCCTCGATCTTCATCGGCTCCTTCGTCAGGCGTTGGCCGTCCTGCCAGATCCAGTGCGTGTCGATCGCCGTCACCTTGCCCGGTGCGGCGGCGCCCACGTGGGTGAACATCGCCAGCGAAATGTCGAAGTGGTTGTTCGAGTGCGAGCCCCACGTCAGGCCGAACATCTGGCACAGCTGCGCCACGCGCACCGAGCCCTGCATGGTCCAGAAGTGCGGGTCGGCCAGCGGGATGTCGACCGACTGCAGCTGGATCGAATGGGCCATCTGGCGCCAGTCGGTGGCGATCATGTTGGTGGCCGTCGGCAGGCCGGTGGCGCGGCGAAACTCGGCCATCACTTCGCGGCCCGAGAAGCCGTTTTCGGCGCCGCACGGATCTTCCGCGTAGGCCAGGATGCCGTGCTTGTCGCGGCACACTCGGACGGCTTCCTGCAGCGACCAGGCGCCGTTCGGGTCCAGCGTCACGCGCGCTTCCGGGAAGCGTTCGTGCAGCGCGACGATCGCTTCCATTTCCGCATCGGCACCGAGCACGCCGCCCTTCAGCTTGAAGTCGTTGAAGCCGTAGCGCTCGCGCGTGGCTTCGGCCAGGCGCACCACGGCTTCCGGCGTCAGCGCTTCCTCGTTGCGCAGGCGGAACCAGGCATTGTCCGCATCGGGTTCGGCGCGGTAATCCAGGCTGGTTTTCTTCCGGTCGCCGACATAGAACAGGTAGCCGAGCATTTCCACCTTGTCGCGCTGCCGGCCCTCGCCCAGCAGATCGGCGACCGGCACGTTCATGAACTGGCCCAGCAGGTCGAGCAGCGCCGATTCCATCGCCGTCACGGCGTGGATCGTGATGCGCAGGTCGAAGGTCTGCAGCCCGCGGCCGCCGGAATCGCGTTCCGCGAACGTGGCGCGCATCGCGTTGAGGATGTTGTTGTACTCGCCCAGGCTCTTGCCGATCACCAGCGCGCGCGCATCCTCCAGCGTTTGCCGGATCTTCTCGCCGCCCGGCACTTCGCCCAGGCCCGTGTTGCCGGCGCTGTCGGTCAGGATCACGATGTTGCGGGTGAACCAGGCGCCGTGCGCGCCGGAGAGGTTGAGCAGCATGCTGTCCTGGCCCGCGACGGGCACGACGCGCATGTCGGTGACGGTGGGAGCGCCGGAAACGTAGGTGGTCATATTGTTCCTGTAGTGGTTGGTCGTACCCGGAGAAAGCTCCAGCGAACCGGAGCATCCGGACCAGCAGGAAGAAGCACGCCGATGCGATGGCGTCTCCCGGCACTGCTGGTGGTGGCAGACGATCTTAGACCTTCATGAATTCAGGAACAAACCAAATACTGACTGCATCAAGTCATGAATTGAATCGATTGACCCGCTTGCTAGTGCCGCAGGCGCTCCATGAACCCGCCCAGCCGCCGGATCGCTTCCTCCAGGTGCCCGCGGCCGGCCGCATACGACAGCCGCACGTAGGTATCGGCGCCGCAGTGGCCGAAATCCTTGCCGGGCGTGAGCGCCACGTGGACTTCCTGCAGCACGCGTTCGCAGAACTGCCATGACGTGAGCCCAGTATCGCGGACGTCGAAATAGACGTAGAAAGCGCCGTCCGGCGGCACCGGCACCGGCAGGCCGATGCGCGCCAGGCCATCGAGCACCAGCTTGCGGCGCTGCGTGAATTCCACGCGGCGCGCCTCGCACACCGCCAGCGAGTCGTGCGTAAAACAGGCCAGGGCCGCCTGCTGGGCAATGGTGGACGGGCAGATGTAGTAATTCTGCGCCAGCCGTTCCAGCGTCGGCACCAGCGCTTCCGGTACCACGCACCAGCCCAGGCGCCAGCCCGTCATGCCGAAGTACTTGGAAAAACTGTTGATGACGATGGCACCGTCATCGCAGGCCAGCACGGTCTGCGGCGGCCTGCCTGCGCTGTCACGGTCGCCCAGGTTCAGGTAGATCTCGTCGACGATGCGCCAGGCATCGTGGCTGCGCGCCAGCGCGCAGATCGCGGCCAGTTCGTCCGGCGGCACCGAGGTACCCGTGGGGTTCGACGGCGTTGCCACCATCACGCCGCGCGTGCGCGCCGTCCAGTGCGACCGCACGCTCGCCGCGTCCAGCTGGAAGCGCGATGCCGGGCCGGTGGCGACGAGCCTGACGTCGGCACCGAAGCTGCCGAGGAATTGCCGGTTGCAGGGGTAGGACGGGTCGCCGACGATGACTTCGTCGCCCGGATCGACCAGCGCGGCCGTGACCAGCAGCAGCGCGGCCGACGCGCCGGCCGTGACGACGATGCGCTGCGGCGCGATCGTTACACCGTGCTCGCGCAGGTAGAAGCCGGCAATGGCGTCGCGCAGCGCGGGCAGGCCCAGGGCCGACGTGTAGGGCAGTGCGCCTGCCTGCGCGGCCGCGGCGGCCGCTTCCAGCACGGCGGGCGGCGCGCCGAAATCGGGTTCGCCCAGGCTGAGCCGGATGACGTCATGCCCGAGTTCGGCGAGGGCGGCGGCGCGCTTGCCGAACTCCATCGCGAAGAACGGGTCGATGGCCTGGGCGCGTTGGGAAATCTTCATGGTGTGCATGCCTGCGGTGCGGTGGGGAACCCGCTAGTCTACCGGGGATGGCGGCGTTATTGAAGTTGCCGGTACACTGGCGCTTTCCGTCACCCTGCAACCCGGCCTAACCGCCAGCCCGACCATGACCCAGCCCGCCCTGACGATCTCCCGCATCCTGCACGCCGGCTACGTGTTCGCCTGCGGCGGCACGCGCATCGCGTTCGATCCCATCTTCGAGAACCCGTTCAGCCGCAACTGCCATGCCTTCCCGGCCGTGCGCTTCGATCCCGAACAGATCCGCCGCCAGCGTTTCGATGCGGTCTTCATCTCGCATTTCCACGACGACCACTGCTCGCTCGACAGCCTGGACCTGCTGGACCGCGCCACGCCGCTGCATATCTACTGCCAGTTCGACGAACTGTTCGACATGGTGCGGCAGCTGGGTTTCACCAGCGTCACGCCGCTGGCGCTGGACGTGCCGGTGGACGTCGGCACGTTCCAGGTGATCCCGCGCGAAGCGATGGACGCGGACGTGGACTCGATGTTCCAGGTTCGCGCGGCCGGGCTGAACGTGCTCAATGTGGTCGACTCGTGGATCGACGACGGCACGCTCGCCCAACTGGTCGAAGACGGCCCATGGGACATGGTGCTGTGGCCGTTCCAGACCATGCGCGAGCTCGAGGTGCTGGCGCCGTCGCGCTTTGCCGCCGCGCCGCCGGCGCTGCCGGAGGAGTGGATCGGCCAGCTGCGTGCCCTGGCGCCCCGTTACGTCGTGCCCAGTTCCTGCCAGTTCGTGCAGGAGCCGTGGTCGTGGTACAACCGCGCGTTCTTCCCGATTTCCTATGCGCGGTTCGCGGAAGAAGTGAGCAGGGCGCTGCCGGCGGCCTGCGTGGTGCGGCTCGATCCATCGGTCTCGGTGACGCTCGATCCCGTGTGGCTGCGGCCCGCGGCGCCGCTCGACTGGGTGATCCCCGTCGGTGCGCAGGACGTCGATTACGGCTATGAAGGCAACGCGGCCGCGCCGCATACCGGCGAGATCGCGCGCCACTTCGCAGCGCTGACGGCGCCGCAGCTTGCACGCGTGCTCGACTACTGCCGCGTGGAGCTGCCGGCGAAATATGGCGCGGTCGACGCGGCATCGGAATATTTCGACCAGCCGCGCATCTGGCTGCTCACACTCTACGACCACGCGGGCGCGGCCACGCATTTCCGCTACCGGCTGGAGCCCGGCGGGCCGGCGACCCTGGACGACGGTGCCGGGCCGCCGGGCTGGACTACCGCGATTCCCGCCGCGAAGCTGTGGGCCGCGCTGGAAGAGGGCGAGTCGCTGACGTCGGTGTACCTGCGCGTGAATGATCCAATCGATCCAGTAAGTGATTCGATCGGCGATGGGGCGTTCGATGCCGCGGCCGAACGCGAGCTCGCGGAGGCCGACGTGGTCGACGATCCGCTGATCCGCTGCCTGTTCAGCGATACCTTCGGCGCCTACCAGGCCGCGCAGCTGCGCCGGCTGCTGGCGCGCGGCTAGATCACTTTCCCAGCAGGTACAGGGACCGGTTCCAGTCGTCCTGCCAGGCGTGCAGGAACTCATGCGACGCGAATGCGCGCTTCAGGGGGCCAAGCGGCACGCCGTACACGTCGTGCAGGCCCAGCGCCAGCGTGACGGGATTCCACACGGCGTTGCGCTTCGATTTTTTCGCGCTGGCCTTTACGCGCGCGCCGTCGTCGCCGAAGATGCCGATCGCATCGTCGAGCGCCTTGTCCATGTCGAGCCGTGCCAGCCGGCCGAACGCCGCCAGGACGTCGGCCTTGCCGATGCCGTAGGGCGACTCGCTGGCCGCTGCCGGCGGCCGGGCCGCCGCCTCCGCTTCGTGTTTCAGTTTGCCCGCCAGGCGTTCCAGGTCTTTTTTCTGGAAGCGCAGCGCGTCGAGCGGCCTGCGGAACCCCGGTTCCGGCAGGCGCGCGACGATCTTATAGGCGTCCTTCGTCATCGTGATCAGCACGTCTTCGCTGCCGGCCGCCAGGCGGGCGATGTCGCCTTCATAGAAGATCGGCGCGGCGTAGCCGCCGTTGGCGTCGCCGAACAGCTCCGGGTATGCCGGGTCGTAGTCCAGCCACACGTACGGCGTCACGCCCTGTTCGAGCAGCCGTGCCAGCGTCCACGGCGCGGCGGTCCGCGCCTCCAGCCAGGCGCAGGCTTCGGCAATGGTGGCGCGGAAGGGCAGGTCGGCGTTGTTCATGATGTTCTCGGCTGGGCAGGATCGCGGGCCGCCATTGTAGTGTACCGCCGGAAAACCGGCCGTTGCGCGATAATAGCGCCCCGACAATATCAGCCATGCGGCCGGCGGCCGCCGGCACACGAGGAAACGCCATGCAAGAGTTGATCGCGCAGCTGCTGCGCCTGTATTTGCCCGTGCTGCCCGAGGGGGCACCGTTGCCGGAGGGGCTGGAACAGCACCTGGAGGGAAGCGTGACGCACACCTTCGATCTCGCCAGGGACGGCGCGGTGCGCGCCATCGTCATCCCGTTCGATATCGGCGCCGGCGACGGCGCCGGGCAATGGGAACGGCTCTGCGCTGTGGCCAATGCGCTGCAGGGCGAGCTGGGGTTGCCGGCGCCGGCGGTGAGCATTTCCGGCGGCAGCGGTTTCGCGCTGTGGCTGTCGTTCGACGTGCCGGTACCGGTTGCCACGGCGCGCGAATTCGTCGACCTGCTGTGCGCAGCGTACTGCCCCGAGGCAGGCGTGCCCGATCGTGGCGTGACGGCGCCGGTTGCACTGCCGCCGTGCCGGAACGCGGCCAGCGGCAAGTGGGCGGCCTTCATCCACCCCGGCATGGGCGCGTCGTTTGCCGACGAGCCGGCGCTGGAGATGGCGCCGCCGTCCGCCGCGCAGGCAGCGTTCCTGCAGGGCCTTCAACCGATCGGCGAAGAGCAGCTGCGGCATGCGCTGGACGTGCTCCGGCCGGCGCCCGGCGAGCAGGCGGAGCAGGCGGCGCCGTCCACCGGCGAGGCGCCCCGCGGCCTTCCGGCGGCGCGGGCCGGGGATGATCGACCTGGCGGTGCCGTTCCGCCGGACCTGCTGCTCAAGGATGCGACGCTGGAAGACATCGTGCGCTTCCTGCATGCGAAAAACATCGAGCCGACCTTCCGTCACGTGCTGCCGCCGCGCTGAAGGATGCGCTGAAGGAGGCGCCGACGACGGCGCGGCGGCACCGGCAGTCACGCTGCGTGCCGCGCCGGCTGAACCGGCGGCCGCTTATTTCTTGCCGGCCTTGTCCTTGCCCTTGTCGCCGCCGGCAAACAGTTCGATCTTGCTGGTCGGCCCGGACACGATCAGCAGGTCCGCCGGCAGGATGCGCGTTTCCGGCTGCGCATGCCGGAAGTCCTCGTTCAGGCGCTTGACGCCCACCACGGTCACGCCGTGCCGCGAGCGCACGTGCGACTCGGCCAGCGTCATGTGATGGGTGTCGGCCGGCGCGTGGATCTTGGCGATCGCAAAGCCATCCTCGAATTCGATGAAGTCCATCATCCGGCCGGTCATCAGGTGGGCCACGCGGGCGCCCATGTCCGCTTCCGGGTAGACCACGTGGTGCGCGCCGATGCGGGTGGCGATCTGGCCGTGCTCCGGCGTCATGGCCTTGACCCAGATATCCTTGATGCCCAGTTCCGTCAGCACCATCAGCGTCATCAGGCTGGCCGCCAGATCCGAGCCGATCGCCACGATCGCGTGCGAGAAATCGGCCACGCCCAGCTGCAGCATCACGTTCTCGTTGGTCGAATCGGCCTGCACGGCATGGGTCAGGCGGTCGCCCCACACCTGCACCAGGTCTTCCTTCATGTCGACGCCCATCACGTCGTGGCCCAGGTGCATCAGCGACTGCGCGACGGCGCCGCCAAAGCGGCCCAGGCCGATGACGACGACGCTGTCGCTGGCGGAAAACGCGAACTGTTCCGTAAAAATCCTACCCCACAATTGGATGCTCCTCAGGATAACGATAAGGCATGCGCCGTTCGCCGATGACCAGCGACGTCGCAAGCGTGATGGTACCGACCCGGCCGAAGAACATCAGCAGCGTCAGCACGAACTGGCCGGCCGGCGGCAGGTCGGCGGTGATGCCGGTGGACAGGCCGGCGCTGCCGAAAGCGGCGATCACTTCGAAGATGACCTGGTCGGTGGGGAAATGCGAAATGCGCAGCAGAACCATGGTGCCAGCGGCCACGATCACGCTGCCCACCACCATCACCGTGATGGCCTGCCGCTGCGCCGACGCGCCGACGCGCCGCCCGAAGGCTTCGGTGTCCGCGTGGCCCTTTGCTTCGGCGATCACCAGCAGCACGAGGATCATCATCGTGCCGACCTTCACGCCGCCGGCGGTGCCGGCGCTGCCGCCGCCGATGAACATCAGCAGGTAGTGCAGGGCCCAGGTTTCCCGGGTCAGCGCGGCGACGTCCACCGTATTGAAGCCGACGGTACGCGCCGACGCCGACATGAACAGGCCGTTCAGCAGCTTGTCGGCGACGGACAGGGGGCCGAAGGTCTGCGCATTGTTCCACTCGAACAGCAGGATGGCGAAAAAGCCACCGGCGACCAGTATCACCGTGCCGGCCAGTGTCAGCTTGGTATGCAGCGACCAGTGGCGCGGGTCGCGGCAGCGCTCGCGCAGGTCGTTCAGGATGGGGAAGCCGATACCGCCGACCACGGCGGCGATCATCACCGGCAGCAGGATCAGCGCATCGCCGGCGTAGCGGATGAAGCCGTCCGGATGGATCGAGAAGCCGGCGTTGTTGAATGCCGACACGGCATGGAAAAAGCCGCTCCACGTGGCGTCGCCCCAGGCCATGTCGTGGCCGAAGCGCAGGCGCAGCGTGAGCACGGTGCCGATGACGAGCTGCGACATGATCGTCACGCCCAGCACCAGCTTCGCCACGCTGGAAATATCGCCGACCCACAGCGAACGTGTCTCGGTCTGCGTCACCAGCCGCGTGCGCAGGCGCGGCGAGCGGTTCACCATCAGGCCGAGCAGGGTGGCCGCCGTCATCATGCCGAAGCCGCCCAGCTGGAACATCACCATGATCGCCGACTGGCCGAAGGTCGACCAGTAGGTGCCCGTGTCGACCAGCACCAGTCCCGTCACGCAGATAGCCGATACGGCCGTGAAGAACGCCACCATCGGCGGCGCCGCCTCGCCGGCGGCGCGCGCCATGGGCAGCATCAGCAGCAGCGTGCCGACCGCGATCGCCAGGGCGAAGCCGAGGATGACCGTGCGGGCAGGGTGGAGGACTGTCTGTTTCAAGGTTCGCTGGGCGGGCCGTCCGGGCGCCGGGGGGCTCGGACAGGGGCAGGCATGGTGGCAAAGACCGACATGGTAAACGATGGCACCGCCCACACCCGAAAACCGGTGACAGGCTCCGGTTTTCTTGCAACATTTCCAGGAACCGGAGGCTGCGCGCGCCCGCCCGCCACAGGGTCTTGCGTGGAACCGCCCGGCGCGCAGGCGGCGTCGTGCTTATGCCGGCAGCGCTTCCACTTCGCCGTCCGGAACCCAGCGCTGGCCGGCGCGCGTCACCAGCAGGCGCTCGGCATGGGCCAGCCGGGCGTCGGCCTCGACGATGTTCAGCATCGCCACCAGCAACTGGCGCTGCAGGCCGGGTTCGGTGATGTCGGCCAGCAGGCTGTCCAGCAGGTCGGGGCCGATTTCCACCGCGCCGTTGCGCACGGTGCCGCCCAGCATGTCGCTGCACAGCTCATCGAGCACTTCGCTGAACAGGGTCCAGTCGATGCCGAGTTCCTGCAGCACCGGCGCATCTTCCAGCACCTGCAGTTCGGCCGGGTCGAGGTGGCCATCGACCACCATCGACAGGGCCAGGAGGCGGGCACGGGCCCGCGGGCTATTGGTTTCGTAGTTTCGCATCATTGCATCCTTTGTCGGGTGAAGCGGCCCCGCGGGGCCGCTCCGGTGATTACTTGTCGGTTTTCTTCGGCGGCAGCAGCAGGCTGGCCACCACGCTGGCACCGATCAGGAAGGCCACCGTGACCAGCGAAGCCTCGACCGGCATGTGGTACCACGGCATGATCAGCATCTTGGTACCGATGAACGCCAGCACCAGCGCCAGGCCATACTTGAGCAGGTGGAAGCGGTCGGCGATGTCGGCCAGCAGGAAATACAGTGCACGCAGGCCCAGGATCGCGAACAGGTTCGACGTGAACACGATGAACGGATCGGTCGTGATCGCGAAGATCGCCGGGATCGAGTCCACCGCGAACACCAGGTCCGTCACCTCGATCAGCAGCAGCACCAGGAACAGCGGCGTCACGTACAGCAGGCCGTTACGGCGCACCATGAATTTCTCGCCATGCTCGTCCTCGGCCACGCGCAGGTGGCGCTTGGCGAACTTCAGGATCGGGTTCTGCGTCACGTCGGGCTCCTGCTCGGAGGCCATCAGCATCTTGATACCGGTGAACAGCAGGAACGCGCCGAACAGGTACAGCACCCACGAGAATTCCTTCACCACCCAGGCACCGGCCAGGATCATCACGGCACGCATCACGATCGCGCCCAGCACGCCGTAGATCAGCACGCGGCGCTGGTATTGCGGCGGTACCTGGAATGCGCCGAAGATCAGCAGGAACACGAACACGTTGTCGACCGACAGCGCCTTCTCGATCAGGTAGCCGGACAGGAATTCCAGCGCCTTCTGGTCGGCGACCACTTCGCCGACTGTGCCCTTCAGGTGCCACCACAGGCCGGCGTTGAACAGCAGCGCCAGCGTCACCCACACGCCGGACCAGGCCGCGGCTTCCTTGACGCTCACCTTGTGCGCCTTGTTGCCGCCGAATACAAACAGGTCCAGTGCCAGCATCACCAGCACGAAGGCCACGAATCCGGCCCACATCCCGGGCGTGGCAATATTTTCAAGTCCAGTCATTTCGACCACCTTCTTATGGAGTATCAACATGCGCAGGATACCGGCGCGCGATTCATTGGACAAATCGAATATACTTGGCTAATACATCGAAAAACTCGAGTAATTGCATCCATGCTCACATTCTGTAACCGCACGCTGACGGACGGCATCGCCCAATGAGCCTCAACTACAAGCATCTACGATATTTCTGGATGGTGGCGCGCACCGGAACGATTGCGAAGGCGGCCGAGCAGCTGCACCTGACGCCGCAGTCGATTTCCGGACAGCTGAGCGAGTTCGCCGACGCGCTGGGTGTCGAACTATTCCGGCGCTCCGGGCGCACGCTCGAGCTGACCGAGGCCGGCACGCGCGTGGTGAGCTACGCCGACACCATCTTCCGTACGGGCGACGAACTGGTCGAGGCGCTGCACGACGAGTCGGTGCACGCCACCCGTTTCCTGGTCGGCTGCGCCGACTCGGTGTCGAAGATGGTGGCCAGCCAGGTGCTGGCGCCGGCGCTGGCGCTGGCCGAGCCGGTGCGCCTGGTGTGCCGGGAAGGGCGGCTGGCAACGCTGCTGGGCGAGCTGGCCGTGCACCGCCTCGACCTGATCATCGCCGACCGTCCGATGCCGCCGCACCTGTCCGTGCGCGGTTTTTCCCATCTGCTGGGTGAAAGCGTGCTGAAGATATTTGCCGCGCCGGCGCTGCTGGCACGGCTGAAAGGGCCGTTCCCGCAATGCCTGGACAAGATGCCGATGCTGCTGCCGGGGGAGGATTTCGCCACACGGCCGCGCGTGCTGAAGTGGCTGGAAGAAAACGGCGTGCGGCCGCGCATCGTCGGCGAGTTCGACGACAGCGCGATGATGAAGGCCTTCGGCCGCGCCGGCGCCGGCCTGTTCTTCGCGCCCGGCGTGCTGGCCGACTACATCTGCCAGCAATACCAGGTGGAGCAGATCGGCGAAGCCGGCGACGTGGTCGACCAGGTGTATGCGATCACCACGGAGCGCCGGCTGAGCCACCCGGCCACGGTGGCGATCAGCCAGGAGGCGAAGAAGCACCTGTTCCGGACGTAGGACCCGGTACGCTGCTTGCCGTTGCGACAACCCGGCCCTTACACTGCACCTGCCGGAGGGTATGCGCAGCGCGAAGCGGACTGCGAGGCAAGCCAGTCCGGTATCGAGCGGAGAACAAGAACGATGGTGAGGCGATTCGCATGGTTGCTGGGGTGTGCCGCGCTGCTCGCGGGCTGCGGCGATGCCGGCCGCGGGATCGGGCCGGAAAAGCCGGAACGTCCGGATACGCAGGAAGAATGCCGCGCACAAGGAGGGGAGTGGATCCTCTACCCGATGGGCCAGTTCCATTTCTGTGTCATCGGGACGAGCGACAGCGGAAAAGCATGTTCCGACGATGGTCAATGCCAGGGCGACTGCGTTCCGGCGGAACACGAGGCCGCGCTGCCCGGTGTCTGCGCGCCGACCTTGCCCCTGCCGGGCGGGTGTCCGAAACATCTGGTCGATGGCAAGGTGGTCGAGGAGCCGTGCATTTGAGGATCGACGTGCCAAACCACTTGTATTGACCGGCATCCGGATGTAATGTTTGCATTACATGCTGTAATGTTCAGCGTACCTGGAGGTCGACATGGCCGTGATTGTCCTGAAGCTCGTTGCCTGCGCGTTGTTCGGTGCGCTGCTGGCACAACATTGGCTGCCTGTCGGAGCCGGCCTTGCCGGCGCGGCGGCCATCATCCTGGCTGCCCGCTGGCAGCGCGCGCGATGGCACGGCGACAGTGCCGCGCCCGAGGCTGCCGAACGCTCGGCACTGCTGTCGATTGCAGGCACCCTGGTGTGCCTGGGCTACTTCCTTGCCATGCTCTATCAGATTGCACCGGAGCTGGACGTGCATGCACGTGTCACCCGCAGGATGGCAACCGAGCTGTGGATTCTCATCGCCGCCTCGCTCGTGGCGCAATGGATTGCCCGGGCACCGACAGCGACACAGGACGAGCTCGATGCCAGCATTGCGGCCGGCGCCCTGTCCGCGTCGTGTTACTTCCTGCTGGCGCTGCAGGCCATCCTCATCGTGATGTTCGGCCTGCTCGTCAACGCTGGCGACGCCCTTCGTTCCGTCGACCTGCTGGCGCACCTGTTCATCGGCAGCTGGATGCTGGCGCACGTCTTCCATGGTCTCTACCGCGTGCAGGCTTATACAAGCCTGCGGGCTGCGCAGGGCAAGATTTCATGAGCAAGGAATCGCCGATCGGCAACCACATACGGCGTCTTCGTTTCGAGCATGGCGAAATGTCGCAGGAGGCACTGGCGCAGACCGTCGGTATTACCCGGCAGACCGTGATTGCCCTGGAAAGCCTGCGCTACGCGCCATCGCTCGCGCTGGCGATGAAAATCGCCGACGTCTTCGGCAAGCCGGTCGACGGGGTGTTTTTCTGGCGCGAGCAGGAAACAGGCATGCCTCCGGCTTCGGTACGGACGCGTTGACGGTCGGACAGGCATTGGCTGGGTACATCCACAGCGGGAATCACGGATGCACCGGCTGCCTCCGCAAATGCGGAGAGGAATTCTCGATGAGTAGATTGGACGATGGGCATCATTACTGATTTTTTCTCGCTGCCACGCAGCCATGGCGCCGGCAGGTTGTCGGCCTCCGCCGCTCTGTGCCTCGCGATTGCCGCCTTTGCGCTGAAGCCCGCACTGAATGGCGATTCCGACATCCCCGACAGGTCGGCGTTGCGCATCGCACATGGACATGTGACGAGCGTCACGGCAGAAAGAAGCAGCGTGACGTTCTTGCTCGGCGGGCTAGCCGGGTCATTCGAATACCCGGCGAAAGCCGGCGCGAGTGCCCTTGTCGACTCCGCGCTTCGTGCAGCCGGCCGCAGGGACGTTGCGGTGCTTTACGATCCCGGGGCCCCCGGCAAGCGGCCAGGGGATGCCAATTCCCGCTATCCTGTCTGGCAGGTTTCCATCGGTGGAAACACCGTCCGGTCGTTTGCGGAATGCAGGGATGCCTGGCGTGCCGACAATGCATGGGCACGCTGGGTGCTGGCCTTTTCCCTGGTTGCGGGAGTGTACTTCGCGGTACTGGCGCTGAAAGCCCGAAGGCCGCGGGGATTCAGGTAGAGGGAACCGGGCGGCGACTTCCTTCGCGCTGCGATTCCCGATCCGTCCCTGCACGACTCCACTACCGCGGCTTGTCGAGGGGGAATCCAGGTGCACGCCATGCAGATGCGACGCAACAGCGCGCGAACGGCTGTCGCGTGTGCGTTGCGCACGGGCATGTTAAGCTGGAAGAAACATATGAAAAGGGCAAGTCAATGAACGATTGGGTGAAGACCGGAATCATGGGTCTTGACGAAATATTGCATGGCGGTATTCCGCGCAACAACAACCTGCTGGTCGAGGGACCGCCGGGCTCCGGCAAGACCACGCTGGGCCTGGGCTTCATCTACCATGGCGCGCGGGATTACGACGAACCGGGCGCCATTGTTTCGTTCGAGCTCGATCCGGCCAAGCTGCTGCGCGACGCGGCCGGCTTCGACTGGGACCTGCAGGGCATGATCGACCAGGGCAAGATCAAGATCATCCAGACCAGCCCGGCTGTGCTGCTGAGCGAATTCCGCAGTGCCGACGGTGCCTTCACGGAAGCGCTGGTGGCCATGGGCGCCAGGCGCCTGCTCATCGACGGCCTGACGCCGATGCGCCTGTATGCCGAAGTCAACGACATGCCGTTCCGCGAGGATGTGCACCTGCTGATCGAAGGCCTGACGCGGCTGGGCGTGACGGCCATGGTCACGGCCGAGAAGGACGAGTCGCTCACCGGCGTGTCGGCCCACGAGCGGTTTGTCTTCGACACCATCATTTCGCTGACGCGGGAAGAAATGCGCCGCCGCGTGCACCGGCGCCTCGCGGTGATGAAGTCGCGCGGCCAGGATTTCATCGGCGGCAGCCACACGATGCGCATCGAGCCCGCCGTGGGCGTTCACGTCTATCGCCGCGCCCAGTCGCGCCCCATTGCCTCGGTCGACCAGCCGACGTCGGAAGAGCGCCTGTCGACCGGTTCGGCGGCGATCGACAAGATGATGGATGGCGGCATCTATAAAGGTTCCGTCACGCTGGTGAGCGGCATTTCCGGCACCGGCAAGACCGTCCTGAGCGTGCAGTTCCTCGCCAATGCGATCAGGGATGGCCACAAGGCGATGCTGGTCAGTCTCGACGAGCACCCGGCCCAGCTGATGCGCAACGCGCGCTCGCTCGGCTTCGACCTGCAGGCACTGGTCGACGCGGGCGACCTGTTCATCCACTACGAGTCGCCGCTGGAACTGGAGCTGGACGTGCACTTCGAGCGCATCGTCCGGCTCGTCGAGGAACAGCAGATCGACTGCGTCGTGTTCGACTCCATCGCCGTGTACGAGATGACCAGCCGCAGCGAAGTGGCCGACTACCTGTATGCGCTGGCAACGTTCTTCAAGAACCGCCTCGCCACCACGCTGTTCAATTATGAAAGCCCGGAACTGCTCGGCGTGTCGCAGATCAGCGAAGAGCTCAAGGGCTCGCACCTAGTCGACAACATCATCCTGCTCAACTACGTGGAGGTGTCCACCGTGCTGCGGCGGGCGATTGCCGTGCCAAAAGTGCGCGGCAGCCGCAATACCCAGGTGACACGCGAATACAGCATCGGCGTAGGCGGCCTGCTGCTGCTCGACGAGAGCGACGATGAAACCCAGGCCGGCGCCGTGCCGCAGCTGCCGTTCTCCTCGTATTACGGCTTGCTGTCGCGCTCCCCATCACGCCAGAGTCCGCTAATCGAAGGCGCCGTCGTCAAGGGCGAACCCATGCCGGAATCGGCGGACCTGCCGACCGACCAGCCAAAGTGATTACGGTCAACCTGCCGGGCAAGACGCCGGTCAACTGGGACGACTGGGAAACCCCGCTGCTCCAGTTTGCCGAGGCGACCGGCCTCGTCACGTCCGCATTCGATCTTGCCGGCGTGCGGCGCATTGGCCCGAAGACCGGCTCGCGCCTGTCCGCCTTGCTGGCCCGTTCGACCCTGTGGGCCGACGACGGCCCGGGCACGGCGCTCGAGCGCACGCTGGTGCAGTCGGTCTGCGCCGATGGCCAGCCTGCATCGGCACAGTTCGGCGGGTTGCGCGTGTGCACGCAGCCACTGCTGCTGGGCGGCGAACTCTACGGCGTGGTGGTGTTCGGCTGGCGCTTCGCGGACTTCAGTTCGCCCCTTGAATGCGAGCGCATCGCCCGGCAGATCGGCCTGCCGGGCCACCAGCTGTGGAACGAGGTACGCCTGGATGCGCCCGTATCCAGCCAGCGCATGGCGACCTACGCAGCGCTGCTGGGCACGCTGTCGCGCACGCTCGACCGGCAGCGCGAGATCATCGACGACCTGACGCGCGTGAGCCGCACGCGCGAACTGTTCCTGGCCACGGTATCGCATGAGATGCGCACGCCGCTGTCGGCCCTGTCGCTGCGTATCGAGGTGATGCTGCGCACCATTCCCGACCTGCCGCCAGCTGTCGTCAGCGGGCTGGAATCGATGCGCGTCCATGTACGCCAGGAAGCCGGCATGGTCGACGACCTGATCGACGCCGCACGCACGCTAACCGGGCAGATGTCGATCACCCGCACGCCGATCATGCTGGGGCAGGTGCTGCGCGATGCGATCTCGACCGTGGAAACGTTCGCGCACACCAAACATATCGTCATGCAGGTCACGCCCGCCGATCATGGCGACGCGATCCGCCTGCGGGCGGACGGCCGACGGCTGCAGCAGGTCATCTGGAACCTGTTGTTCAATGCCACCAAGTTCACGCCGGACGGCGGCGTCATCCGCATCAAGGTCGGCTGCACCGGCGGCATGGTGGCCATCGATATCGCCGACTCGGGCCAGGGCATCGAAGCGGACGATCTGCCGCATGTGTTCAGTGCCTTCACGCTGCAGCAGGACAATAACGCCACGGGGCTGGGGCTGGGCCTGTACATCGCCCGCCGCATCGTCGAGCTGCACCAGGGTACGCTGAGCGTCAGCAGCGCCGGGCGGGGGCAGGGCGCCACCTTTTCGATCCGGCTGCCGGTGGCGGCGGGCCAGGAACTGCCGGCATAAGCGCATTGCGATGTGGTGCACCCGCTCAGCGGTACCGGCGCCGGGCTGAACCTGTCCTCGGCGATGCCGGGACAGGCACAATACTGCAAGGCGACTGCCACCAGCGATCAAACCGGCTTCCGCGAGGCTCCCGGCTGCCGGAGCGACCGTCGCCATCATTACATCAAAGGGATGAATCGTTTTATGAGTGACACATTCAGCACTTCCATTCCTCACCTGCTGACGCAGCGATTCAGGCTCCGTGAATACCGGCGCGAAGACTTCGACGCCTTTGCGGCGCATCTGGCACATCCCGAAAGTTCGGTCCACCTGGGGACGTGCGATCGCCAGACGGCCTGGCGGCTCTTCAGTTCACAGGCCGGGCTCTGGCTGCTGCACGGCGCTGGCTGGTGGGCTGTGGAGAACAGGCAGACCGGCCAGCTCGTCGGCAGTGTCGGCGCGTTCTTTCGCGAGCAATCGACAGTGATGGAACTGGGCTGGAACACTTATCGGGCTTTCTGGGGGCAGGGAATCGCCAATGAAGCGGCGGCGGCCGTCTTGCGTTACGCATTCGACATTCGGGGCGAGCCGAAGGTGTATGCGCTGATTGCTCCCGCCAACGAATCGTCGCGCCGTGTCGCCGAGCGCCTGGGGATGGCGCATGAAATGGACACTGAGCTGTACGGCAAACCTGTCGGAAGCTATTCCCGTACGCGTCAAGGCTGAACCCGGGCGCTGTTGAGTACCGGATGACACCGAAGCGCTGGCACGGCCGGTAGACCCTGCAGGGGCGCCACTTCCGGATACCGGCTAGCTGCTGGCGCACCGTTCATTTTCATGCACCAGGAACGCCTCCAGCTCGGCCAGCGGCATCGGCCGCGCGAACAGGTAGCCCTGGCCCTCGTCGCACGAGGCGTCGCGCAATGCCTCCATCGCCGTGCCGCACTCGATGCCTTCCGCCACCACCGACAGGTCGAGCACGTGCGCCATGTCGATCAGCGCCCGCACGAAGCCATCGCCGGCCGGGTTGCCGGCCACGAACGAGCGGTCCAGCTTCAGCACGTCGATCGGCAGGCGCTTCAGGTAGGAGAGGCTGGAATAGCCGGTGCCGAAATCGTCGATCGACAGCCGCACGCCGAGCGCCTTCAGGCCTTGCAGCACCTGCACGGACTGGTCGAGATCCTCGATCAGCGCGCTCTCCGTCAGTTCCAGTTCCAGAGATCCTGCCGCCAGGCCCGACTCGGCAAGCACGGTGCGCACCTGGCCGATCAGGTCGGGCGAGCGCAGCTGGCGCGCCGAGACATTGACCGATACGTGCAGCGCCAGGCCTAGCCGTTCATTGATGTCCTTCACGTCGCGGCATGCCTGGCCCAGCACCCAGCGGCCGATGGTGCCGATCTGGCCCCGTTCCTCGGCCAGCGGAATGAACTCCAGCGGCGGCACGCGGCCGAACTCCGGATGGTCCCAGCGCAGCAGCGCTTCGACGCCCAGCGTGCGCAGCGAGCGCAGGTCGACGCGCGGCTGGTAGTGCAGCGAGAACTGGCGGTGCTCCAGCGCACGGTGCAGTGCTGCTTCAAGCTGCAGGCGGCGCCTGGCTTCCAGGCACATTTCCGGTTCGAAGAACTGGAACGCGCCATCGCCCAGCGCCTTGGCCTTGTACATTGCCGTATCCGCCTTCTGGAACAGCTCCTCGGTCGACGTCACGCCGATCCCGGCCAGGCTGATGCCGATCGATGCGCCCACGCGCATCTCGATGCCGTCGGCCTCGAATGGCCGCGTTATCGTGGCCAGCAGGCGCCGGGCGATGGCGGCCGCCGCATCGCGGCCCGCGCAGTTCGCCGCGACGACGAATTCGTCGCCGCCCAGCCGGGCCACCGCGTCGCCCGGCCGCATGCACGATTGCAGGCGCTTGCCCACCTGCCGGAGCAGGCGGTCGCCGGTGGCATGCCCCATCGAATCGTTGACCTCCTTGAAGCGGTTCAGGTCGATGAAGAACACCGTCGTCGTGCCGTGGCCCTGGACCAGCATGTCCGACACGCGCCGGTTGATCCAGCTGCGGTTCGGCAAGCCTGTCAGCGCGTCCCGGTTGGCCAGTTCTTCCAGCCGCGCCTCGGCGCGCTTGCGCTCGGTGATGTCGGTGATGAAGGCCGTCAGCGAGCGTGCCCGGCCGTGCGCGTCCAGCTCGATGGTCTGGTTCACGAGGGCCACCACCTGCCGACCCCGGCGGTGCAGCAGCACCGTTTCCAGTGCATGTTCGCGGTGACCGGTGTGGCGAACGTTCAGCGCCGCGCTGGCATCGCCGTCGACCAGGATCGCCGCCACCGGCTTGCCGACCAGTTCGTCGCGCGAGTAGCCGGACAGCTGGCACAGTGCGGGATTGAGGTCCTCGATGATGCCGTCGCCGTTGACCAGCAGATAGCCGGCCGGCGTGATGCGGATCGTTTCGCGGAAGCGCCGCTCGCTGTCGCGGATCCGCTGTTCGTGCGCCACACGCTCGGAGATATCGTGGAAGAACACCGACAGGCCTTCCTCGTGTGCATAGATGCGCTCGCTGACCCAGACCCCCACCGGTTCGTAGAACGCTTCGAAACTGTCGCTTTGGCGGCGTGCCATGGCCGTGCGCAGGTGCTGGCCGACGACCGATTCCGCCAGTCCCGCCGCCACGTCCCACACCACCTTGCCGATCGCCTCGTCGCGCTCCACGCCGACGAACGCCGCCGCGCGATTGTTCGCGTACACGATTTCCCAATCCGTGTTGACCGAGAAAAAGCCGTCGTTGATGCTCTCGAGCAGGGTACGGTTTTGCTCGGCCATGTGTTCCAGGCGCCCCAGCATTTCCTTTTCCCGCGCGATCTGGCGCGACACGAATACCGCGCCCAGGCAGTCGCCCGTCTCCGGATCGATGACCATGCGTGTTTTCGATGCCAGTTCGAGATAGCGGCCGGCGGTATCGCGCTTGCGGATTTCGATGGCGTTCGGGCGCGCTTCGCCGGCCAGGATGCGCCGCATGTCGTCGTTGGCATGGGCGTGGTCGTCCGGATGCACGAAGTCGATCGCCGGTTGTCCGATCAACTGTTCCCTTGTCCAGCCGAGGCTGCGCGTGAAGGACGATGAAATGTCGATATAGCGCCCGTCCAGGCCGCAGAACGCCACCAGGTCGGTTGCGTTGTCGACCATGAGCCGCAGCGTTGCCGCACCGCGCACGGCATCGTCCAGCGCATCGCGCCGTGCCGTCACGTCCACCAGCGCGCCCGCGAAGCCGCCGCCCTGTGGCCGGGGCAGGCCGGTGACCAGCACGTGGCGGCGCCGGCCGTCGCTGCAGGCGACCTCCAGCTCGCATTCGAAAGGCTGCTGCCGGGCCAGCACGCCGGCGAGCTCGCGCGCCATGGCCGCGCCGTCGCGCACCGCGACCGCCGCCATCCAGTCCGCCAGCGGCATGCCGGCCATTTCCGGCAGCAGTCCGGGGCACCACGCCAGCGGGGCCGCGCACACACCTTCGGCATCGGTGGACCATGCCAGGTGGAGAAGCGGTTCTCGGATCGTGCTGGGTTCGCGAATCATGGTGGGGCGGCCTCGTCTCGTGAACCGGGCGCCGGGCCTCGCTCACATGCTGGATGTTCGATCGGAAGAATGGCCAGGCCAGTGAAAGATGGGGCCGGCAGCTCACGGTGCCTGGATGGCGGGCGGGCAGGGAGTAGGGCCGCGGCGGGAGCAGAATCGCGACTGTACCACAAATAGTTCCATGCGGCAACATACTCGCAGACTTGCGGCTTGCTGGCGGCGTGCTTGTGGCGCCGGGGCAACTCTTGCCTGTCCAGGTGTAGCGGGCGCGCTCCGGCGCGGCTTATTGTCCAGCTTTTTCGCCGGCCTGCATGCCCGGCACGCCGGCCCGGATCGCCCGCGAGAAATCGCTGCCATCGGTATCGGCCCGCAGTGCGCGCGGGTTGATGAAGCCGCGCCGCTGCAGCTCGTGGTACGGATAGCCCGGCACCAGCGCGCCCTGGTCGTAGGCGTATTCGGCGAAATGGCCGGAAGCCAGCAGCCGGTAGTCGATCGGCAGGGCGGGGGCGATCTGCCGGGCCAGGTCGAAGACGACGGTGGTGCAGTTGCTGGTCAGCGTGTTGTAGAACGCCGGCGTGTGGCGCAGTTGCGCCGCTTCGGCCAGGTAGGCAAGGAAGACGGCGCGCAGTTGCGTCGGCGTGGCGCGCAGCCGGTACAGGTAGACCTGTTCGCCGCGCGCGTTGCTGCGGGTGCGCACGATGTCGCGTTCGTCCGACGCGACCAGTACCTCTTCGAATTGCCGGAAGAAACCGCCGATCGCGGAAAAGGCTTCGTGGCGTTCCTTGCGGATTTCCAGCGAAAACACCAGCTTGCGGCCGTCCGAAAATCCGAACGAGACCAGCGTATGGGCGATGTGCGGCCCCATCCAGTACGACAGGATCAGGTCGGCCGAGACCAGTTGTGCCAGGTCGTACTGCCGGGTTTCCCAGCGCGGCGTGTAATCGGTTTCGCTGCGCCAGGCGAAATTGCGCACGTTGCGCAGCGTGACGACGTCGCCGGCCACGTCGGCCTCGAGCAGGCGGGCGACGTCGTCGGCCCAGGCCCTGCCGTGCGACGGCCGGATCGACTGCCACCAGGCGGCCATCGCCATGGCCGCCACCGCGCAGGCCAGCGCGATGCCGATACGGCCGCGCCTGCCGGGCGGGCGCCACAGGGCCAGCAGCGTGGCGAGGCCGAGCACGCACCAGGCGGTGCCGGCGGCGATTGCGTGCACGCGCGGCAGGTGGAACCACGGTGCGAGCGTGCCCCAGGCCGTTGCCAGGACAAGGACGAGCGTTGCCGGCACCTTGACCAGCAGCGCCCGGGCCAGGCCGCTACGCATGGCGTGGCGCGGTGCCGGCCAGGCGGGCGGCAGCCGGAGAGGGGGCGGGTATCGAACTGGACATTGCCGGGATTGTAGCCCGGCGCGGGCGGACGAGCCGCCGTGCAGCCGGACGGACCGGTGCGGACGCGTGCCGGATGCGATCGCGACGCGATTCGCGCGCACGTCACCGGGCGCCGGCGGTATCGTCGCCGGCTGGCACCTCGGCAAGGGCTTCCAGCAGCGCCTCCGGCGACACGGGCTTGACGAAATGGCGGTCGAATCCGGCGGCCGCGGCCTGTTCGCGGTCTTCCGCGCGGCCGTAGCCGCTCAATGCGAACAGCACGATGCCTTTCCGGTTCGCGCCGTGCTCGGCCGCCCGGTCGCCGGCAATGGCGCGGATCTCGCGCGCCAGCGCGTAGCCATCCATGCCGGGCAGGCCGATGTCGAGGATGCAGGCATCGGGCAGGCCGTGGCGGACCGCCTCCAGGGCCGATTCCGCGTCGTAGCGGGTCTCGCAGCGGTGCCCGACGCTGCGCAGCAGGATGGCCAGCGTATCGGCGGCATCGCGATTGTCGTCCACCAGCAGCAGGTCCAGGGCTTTCCCCGGGCCGTCCGGTGGCGCGGCGGGGGCGGGGGCGTCCGGCAGCGCGATGGCCGGCAGCGTGACGGTGAAGCGGGCGCCGCGACCCTGGCCGTCGCTGGCCGCCTGCACCGTGCCGCCATGCAGCGCCACCAGGCCGGAGACGATGGCCAGGCCGATGCCCAGCCCGCCCTGCGAACGGTCGGCGCCACGTTCGCCCTGCGTGAACAGGCCGAACACGTGCGGCAGCAGCTCGGCCGGGATGCCGCAGCCATCGTCGCTGACGCTCAGCTGCGCATAGCCGCCGTTGCCAGCGGCATTGCCGTCTGCATTGCCACCGGCATGGCCCGCGGTATTGCCGGCGGCATGGCCGGTGCCGTTGCCCTCGATGGCCAGCGTGACGCCGATGCGGCCGCCCGCCGGCGTGAAGCGGATCGCATTGCTGAGCAGGTTGGCCACGACCTGCGTCAGGCGCGCGCGGTCGCCGTCGACCCCCACCGGGCCGGGCGGCAGCGCCGTCTCGAGCGCGTGGTGCCGCGCGGCCAGCAGCGGGTGGACCTGCTCGAGCGCGTCGCGCACGGCCTCGCGCAGGTCGAACGGGCGTGCCACCAGTTCGATCTTGCCGCGGCTGATGCGCGCCGCGTCGAGCAGGTCGTCCACCAGTCGCGACAGGTGCGCCGACTGCCGTGCCACGATCGCGGCGGCCATGGCCACCTGCGCCGGCTGGGCAATGCCGCGCTGCAGCAGCGTGGCCGCGGCGCTGATCGGTGCCAGCGGATTGCGCAGTTCGTGGGCCAGCATCGCCAGGAATTCGTCCTTGCGCCGCTCGGCCGCGCGCAATCCCTGCTCGGCCACTTCGCGGGCGGTCACGTCGATCGTGACGCCACGCAACTGTCGCACGCTGCCGTCGTCGCCGACGATGCAGCGGCCGCGCAGGTCGAGCCACAGCGTCGTGCCGCCGTCGGCCCGCCGGGCCCGCAGGATCATCTGGTAGTCGCCGCGCCGGACGATGGCCGCCGCCCGGGCTTCGAGCAGCCGCGGCAGGTCGTCCGGGTGGATCAGGTGCCATGGCTGGCGCAACGCGTCCAGCGTGGCGCCGAACAGGAACACGGCGCTGTCCGAGAAAAGCACTTCATTGCGGTCCAGGTCGAACTCCCACACGGCCATGCGGGCCGCCATCAGGCCTTCCTTCAGGCGCTCCTCGTTCAACAGCAGGGCCTCGCGCGCGCGGCGCGCTTCGGTGACGTCGACGCCGGACAGGAAGACCCCCGTCGGCAGTCCGTTGTCGCCGATGGGCTGGAGCGCGAAGTCGACGTAGCGCAGCCGTTCCGCCGTGCCGTCGCCGCTGCCGACATGCACCGGCGTCTCGCGCGCCGCGTACGACATGCCGCCGCGGAAGGCCGCGTCGAGCTGGGCCACCAGGTGGGCCGAGGCCAGTTCCGGCACGGCACTGGCGAACGGCGTGCCGACCAGGCCGCCGCGGCCGACCAGGGCGTCGAAATCCGTGTTGGTCAGTTCGATCAGGTGCGCCGGGCCGCGCAGGATCGCGACAAAGCCGGGTGCCTGCAGCAGCAGCCGGTACAGGTGATCGCGCTGCGCCTCGCTCTGCGCCACGCGCTGGTCGGCCAGCGCCTGTTCGGCGCGCAGCGCGCGGCCCGCGTAGAGCCGCCCCAGGCCGCCCAGGTAGATCGAGAGGATGCCGAGCAGCGCGTATGCGGCGACGGCGGCCGGTTCGCTGCCGGCCCGGACGGGCGATGGGCCGTGCGGGGCGAGCATCCATACTCCCGCAGCCAGACCGGTGGCGAAGATCAGCAGGGCCGGTCCGCGGCCAAACGCGGCGGCCGCGAACACCAGGCACGGGATGAAAACGAGGAAGGGCGCCCGGCCGCCGTCGAACTGCCACTGCAGCATCTGCAGCGCCACCGCCAGCACCGCCAGCAGGACGGCGCCGCCCCAGCGGGCACCTGCGCCGAGCGAGGCCATCCTGCGTACAACGCGAGCGTCTCCGAACATGGTTGCCTTGTCGTGTGGCGTGTGCTGTCCTTTACTGAGCCACAGTTTAGCAATGCCCGCGCCGCCCTCGCGCACGTCACGCGGCCATGGCGCCGCGTGCCGCCACTACGCCCCGATGCGGAACTCGCCGACCAGCGCCACCAGCGTGTCGGCCTGCTGCTTCAGGCTCTCGGCCGCGGCGGCGGCTTCCTCGACCAGCGCGGCATTCTGCTGCGTCACGCCGTCCATCTGCACGATGGCCTGGTTGACCTGGCCGATGCCGCCGCTCTGCTCGGCGCCGGCGGCGGCGATCTCGGCGATGATGTCGGCCACCTGGCGCACGCTGGCGACCACGCCGTCCATCGTGGCGCCGGCATCCTTGACCAGCGCGCTGCCGCGCTGCACCTGGGCCGCCGAATCGCCGATCAGCGCCTTGATCTCCCTTGCCGCGCTGGCCGAACGCTGCGCCAGCGTGCGCACTTCGCTGGCCACCACGGCGAAGCCGCGGCCCTGTTCGCCGGCGCGCGCCGCTTCCACGGCCGCGTTCAGCGCCAGGATATTGGTCTGGAACGCGATGCCGTCGATCACGGCGATGATGTCCACCACCTTGCTCGACGAGGCATCGATCGCCGCCATCGTGTCGACCACCTGCGCCACCACGGCGCCGCCGCGCAGCGCCACTTCGGACGCGTTGGCCGCCAGCTGGCGCGCCTGCGCCGCATTGTCGGAATTCTGGCGCACGCTGCCGGTCAGCTGTTCCATCGAGGCCGCCGTTTCCTCCAGCGAGCTGGCCTGCTGCTCGGTGCGGGCCGACAGGTCCAGGTTGCCGCGGCTGATCTCGTCGCTGGCCGCCGCCACGCTGCCGGAACTGTCGCGCACCCTGGCCAGCACGCGCTCGATCTTGGCGGCGAAATCATTGAAGCCGGTGGCGATCACGGCCAGCTCGTCGCTGCCTTTCACCTTGAGCCGGATGGACAGGTCGGCATTTCCGCCGGCCAGCTGCGTCATGGTGCGGGCCAGGTCGCGCAGCGGCCGGGTCAGGCGGCGCAGCACGGTGACCATGGCCAGCGCGGCGACGACGGCGCACAGCGCCGAGGCCAGCAGCGTGTATTTCAGCTGTTCGCGCGCCGGCGCCGTGGCCACCGTTTCCGGGAACGACAGGCGCACCGACCATGGCGCGATTTCGTCATGCAGGCGCACCGGCTGCAGCAGGTGGACGATGCCGTCCGCGGCATACTCGTACGGCTTGCCGGCGCGCACCGCCTCCAGCGCGGCGGCCGGCAGGTCGTCGGCGCGCTTGCCGTTGCGCGCAGCCACCGGGTGGCTGGCATACAGGCCGCCGTTCGACACCAGCGCCAGTTCGGCGCCGTCCATCGTCTTCATGCCGGCCAGGATGTCCGTCAGCCGGGTCAGCATGAAGTCGCCGGTGACCACGCCGCGCGCCTTGCCCTCGACCATGATCGGCGTCACCAGCGAGGCGATCAGCACGGTCTTGCCGTTGACCGGGTAGGCATACGGTTCGGAGAAATAGCGCTTGCCGGTGTTTTTCGGCACGTCGTACCAGTCGTTTCCGCCCGGCGTGGTGACGAACACGATCGGCTCGGCGTGGACACCGCCGCCCGCCGCGCGGCTGAAGTAGGGCATGTGGCGGCCGCTGGCGTCGAAACGCGGGCCCTGGCCGGCGAACTCGGCATCCTTGCCGTCGAGCGCATCGGGTTCCATCGCGGCGGACACGCCGACCAGGTCCTCGGTACCCAGCAGGATCGCCTTCGTCAGGTTGTCGACCTGGTCGCGGTTCAGCGCCGGGCCGTCGGCCAGCGTGTTGCCCAGCCCGCCAGCGAGCGTGGCCACGGCGGCCAGGCTGCTGCCCAGCCGGCCCTGCAGCGCGTCGGCCGCTTCGGCCGAGGTGGCGCGCGCCAGGTGCAGCGCGGCGTCGTGCGCCGTGTCGTGTCCGCGGATGCCGGTGACCGTGGCGGTGACGGCCAGGCTGGCGATGACAAGCGCCGAAGCGGCCAGGCTGATGCGGGCATTCAGCGACAGGGCGCCCCGTGCCGGGTTGATGGTTGCCAAATTCATTGAAATCTCCGAGATGCGGGATAGCGGCGAATATCGTGTATCCACGCGGCAATGTTAGCGTCGTTCGGTGGGAACGCCATGCCCGCGCGTCCGCGCGCCATGCATTTCGCCAGCCACTGCGTCGCCGGAACAACAGATCCGGAGGTTGGTGTGATATCGGAGGCAACGTATTGTCAACCGTGCAGCGCGGCCCGGGGTTCGCTTGCGGGCAGCCGGCCGCGCAGGATTGCTGCCCTGCCATATAATTGTCGCATCGGTATAAGCTTCCTGGACGACAGCATGGATACACCCGTCAATTCCCGCCGCACCGCGCGCAAGCCGGCGCGCCGCCTGTCCACCGGCATTCCCGGCCTGGACGACATTCTGTGCGGCGGCCTGACCGCCGAGCGGGTTTACCTGGTCGAAGGCTCGCCCGGCTCCGGCAAGACGACGCTCGGCCTGCAATTCCTGCTCGACGGCAGGGCCAGGGGTGAGGCCGGGCTGTACATCACGCTGTCGGAGACGGCCGACGAGCTCGATGCGGTGGCGGAAAGCCATGGCTGGTCGCTGGACGGCATCGACCTGTTCGAGCTGGCCGACGAGGTGGCCCTCGATCCGGATGCGCAGCAGTCGATCCTGCATCCCGCCGAGGTGGAACTCGGCGAGACCACCAAGGGCGTGCTGGACCGGGTCGAGCGCGTGCGGCCGGCGCGGGTGGTGTTCGACAGCCTGTCCGAACTGAGGCTGCTGGCGCAGAACCCGCTGCGCTACCGCCGCCAGATCCTGGCGCTGAAACAGTTCTTTTCGTCGCGCGCCTGTACGGTACTGCTGCTGGACGACAAGACCAGCCAGTCCGACCAGCACCTGCACAGCATCTCGCATGGCGTCATCAGCCTGGAGCAGATCGCCCAGGAATTCGGCAAGGAGCGGCGCCGCGTCAACATCATCAAGATGCGCGGCTTCCAGTTCCGCGGCGGCTATCACGACTACGTGCTGGAGACGGGCGGCATCCGCATGTTCCCGCGCCTGGTGGCCGCCGAGCATGCCGGCTCGTTCGTGCCGGTGGCACGCGGCACGGGCAACGAGGGCCTCGACGCGCTGCTGGGCGGCGGCCTGGTTGCCGGCACCAACACGCTGATCATGGGCCCGTCCGGCGTCGGCAAGACCACCGTGACCATGCGCTGCATGCTCGCCGCGCTGGAACGCGGCGAGAAGGCCGCGTTCTACCTGTTCGATGAAGGCCTGGGCACCTTCCTGGCGCGCAGCGCGGCGCTGGGCATGGACGCGGCACCGTACCTGGCCAATGGCCAGATGACCTTGCGCCATGTCGACCCGGCGGAACTGTCGCCGGGCGAGTTTGCCCAGATGCTGCGCGATGCGGTGGAAACCGGCGGCGTGACCTTCATGGCCATCGACAGCCTCAATGCCTACCTGCAGGCGATGCCCGGCGAGCAGTACCTGACGCTGCAGATGCACGAACTGCTTGCCTACCTGAACCAGAAGGGCGTGACGACCGTGCTGGTGCTGGGCGAGCACGGCCTGGTCGGGGCGATGGAGCGGGACGTCGACCTGAGTTACCTTAGTGACTCGACCCTGCTGATGCGCTTCTTCGAAGCAGGGGGCAAGCTGCGGCGTGCCCTCACGGTGGTGAAGAGCCGCGCCGCCAGCCACGCGCTGACGATCCACGAGCTGGTGCTGCACAGCCACGGTATCGGCATTGGCGCTCCACTCGTCGGTTTCGAGGGCGTGCTGACCGGGCTGCCGAGCTACCGTGGCAGCACCGCGATGATGTCGGCCGCCGATGCCCCGGACTGACGCGGCCGAAGGCAGGGTGCTCGTCCTGGCGCCGCGCGGCCGCGACGCCGAAGTGACCGCCGATGTCGTCATTCGCCATGGGGCGCGCTGCGAAGCCGTGGCAGATTTCGGCGCGCTGGTCGCTGCCATCGTGGCCGGCGCCGCGGCGGCCATCGTCACCGACGAGGCGCTGCACGGCGCCGACCTGGCGCCGCTGCATGACTGGCTGGCGGCCCAGGAGCCGTGGTCGGATTTTCCCTTCATCGTGCTGCTGTCAAGGCGGCTGGGGCCGCGCCGGCCCGGTTCCGACGCCCTGTTCTCCGCACTGGGCAACGTCATCCTGCTGGAGCGCCCGCTGAGTGCTGAAACGCTGGGCAGCGCGACCGGCGCGGCCTTGCGGGCACGCTACCGGCAATACCAGGCGCGCGCCGTACTGGCCGACCGCCAGCGGGTATCCGACGAGCTGGCCGTGCTGAATGCCACGCTGGAGTCGCGCGTGGCCGAGCGCACGCGCGCGCTGGCGCAGGCGCACGACAGGCTGACCGCCGAAGTGGCCGAGCGCGAGAAAGTCCAGCAGGCGATGCTGCAGTACCAGAAGATGGAATCGCTGGGGCAACTGACGGGCGGCGTCGCGCACGATTTCAACAACCTGCTCAATGTCGTGCAGGGCAGCATGGAGCTGATCCTGGCCACCAGCACGGATGCCGCGGTGCGGCGCCGCGCCGAAACGGCGCAGGCGGCATGCGAGCGCGGCGCCAGGCTGACAGCGCAGTTGCTGGCCTTCGCGCGCAACCAGAAGCTGGACTTGCGCCCGCTCGGCGTCGCACCGCTGTTTGACGCCGTGCTGCAGATGGCGCGGCCCCTGCTGGGCGACGCGTTCGAGATCGTGACCGGCGTCGCGCCGGGCGTGAGCGCCGTGGTGGCCGACGCCAGCCAGATCGAAATGGCCCTGCTGAACCTGGTCATCAACGCGCGCGACGCGATGCCCGGCGGCGGCCGCATCGTGCTGCGCGCGTCGATGCCGCGCCCTCCGGCCGGGCTGCTGCCCGACAGTGCCGGGGGAATCTTCGTGCGCATGGCCGTGTCGGACAACGGCCCCGGCATGCGCCCGGACATCGCCGCCCGGGTATTCGAGCCCTTCTTCACGACCAAGGCGGTGGGCAAGGGCACTGGCCTGGGTCTGTCCCAGGTGTACGGCATGGCGCGCCAATCGGGCGGCATGGCGCGCCTGGAGAGCATGCCCGGGCAGGGCACCACGGTCGAGATATGGCTGCCGGCAGACAGTGGCGAGCCCGGTCCGGAAGCCAGGCCGGGTAGCGGCGCGGCCGCCAGCGTGACGGGCTGATTCCGGCATGGCAGGCTGCCGGCGACCGGCACCTGCCAGGGCAATTCCGTTCAATACGGGACAGCGGCGGGCCGCTATCGTGGCGCTTCTTTCATCCAGGGAGCGCCCCCATGACTCTTTACCTGTCGATGGCCGCCTTCGCGCTGGTCTCCTCGATCACGCCCGGCCCGGTCAACATCGTTGCCCTCGGCGCCGGCGCCCGGCACGGCCTGGCCGCCAGCATGCGCCACGTCAGCGGCGCCACCATCGGGTTCACCGTGCTGTTGCTGCTGGTCGGGCTGGGCCTGTACGGCCTGATGGAACGGTGGCCGCAGCTGATCGTCTTCATCCGCTGGGCCGGCATCGCTTTTTTGTTCTGGCTGGCGTGGCAGCTGGCGGCCGATGACGGCGAACTGAGTTTCCAGGGCACGCCGCGCGGGCCGTCGCTGCTGGCCGGCGCGGCGATGCAGTGGCTGAACCCGAAGGCCTGGCTGGCCGCCGTTTCCGGCATGGGCGCGTATGCGGCCGACGGCGGCGGCGCGCTGGTGTGGCAGTTCGCCGCCATCTACTTCGTCGTCTGCTGGCTGTCGGTATTCTGCTGGGCGTGGGCCGGTGCCGCGCTGCGCGGCTGGCTGGCCAACGCGGCGCGCGTGCGCCTGTTCAACCGGGCGATGGCGCTGCTGCTGGCCGCGAGCGCGGCGTGGCTGCTGGCGAATTAGCGAGCTGCTATCGCACCTTGCGGTACTGGCCCGGCGTGGCCGCCACGTGGCGCTTGAACGCGCGCTGCAGGTGCGCCTGGTCGGCGAAGCCGGCCGCCAGGGCCACGTCGGCGATCGGCCTGCCGCGCCGCAGCTGTTCGCGGCAGTACTGGATGCGGCAGTCGACCAGCCAGGCGTGCGGCGTCATGCCGTAGCGCGCCTTGAAGGCGCGGATCAGGTAGGACGGCGACAATCCCGTGGCGGCGCACAGGTCGTCCAGCGACGGGGTGCCGGCAAGGTGCGCGCGCAGGTAATCGGCGGCGTGCCGCACCTGGTGATCCGGGCGCGGCGCGGCGGGCGCCGGCTGCAGCGTGTCGTGCATGACCGTGAAAAAGTCCAGCGCGGTGCCGTGCTTTTCCAGCGCGCCGGCGGCCGGGTCGGTGCAGGCCGCGTACAGCGCTTCCAGCCGCGCGAACAGGCCGGGAGCCCGGCTCGCCACGGCGGCATAGGGCTGGAAGGCATCGCATCCCTGCACCTGCGCCAGCCAGCGGCTGTCCACATGGAACATGCGGTACGACCACGGTTGCCTGTCCAGCGGGTTGCAGGCATGGACGTCGCCGGGGTTCATCAGCACCACGGTGCCGGCCCCCACGTGTTCGCGCAGGCGCCCGTTCAGGTAGGTGCTTTCGCCGCCGGTGATCGCGCCGATCGAAAAGGTTTCATGCGAATGCTTCGCGTAGCAGACGCCACGGCCATCCACGATGGAGCGCGCTTCGAGGAAGGGCAGGGCGTCGTCGCGCCAGAAGGCCGGTGTGCTCATTGGCCGTCAGGATACCACCGCCAGCGCCCGCAGTAACGGCAGGCGGCGTTGCAGGAAGGCGGCGGCCTGCCGTTCGAGCAGGGCGACCTGCCGGTCGACCGTGGCCGCCGCGTCGCCATGGATGGCCTGCAGGTCCCGCCCGGCGCCCAGCGCCATCGCGAAGGCGACTAGCTCGCCGGCCTGGGCATGGCCGCGCGCCAGGCCGAGCAGGAACAGCTGGTGCAGCCGCGGCACGGGAATGCCGCCGCCGGTGACGGGCGAGGCCAGGTAATGGATGTCGCCGCCGTGTTCGGCCAGGGCGACCAGGCGATCGTTCAGCCGCCGGCACGCCGGCAGGGCCCGTTCGGTGGCCGCCTCGTCCTGCGCGGGCTGGATCTGCTGCGTGCCGGCCAGCTGGAATACCGCCTGCAGCACCTGCGCGGCGGCCAGCCCTGCGGCGCCGCAGGCGCTTTCCAGTTCGCCGATGGTGCGCGGCCGGTGGTCGGCCAGCGCGTCGATCACGGGGCGGTGCAGCGCTTCGTTCAGGCCCACTTCGATCTGCCCGGCCTTGACGGTGTAGACCACGTCCTCCGGCGCCATCACCAGCACGACGCGCTGCCGGCGCAGCAGCCGGGCGCGCTCCAGCGGCGCGAGCCGGCGCGCGCCGCGCACCCAGTAGTCGCGCCGGAACTGCTGGTTGATCATGAAGTCGAATGCCAGCTGCCGCAGCCCCGGATCGGCCACGCCTTGCAGGAAGCGCGCCTGCTCCGGGGTGACGATGGCGCTGTCGATATGCTCGATGTAGGTTGCCGGGCAGGCGAATTCCAGCTTTGCCGGTTCCAGCCATTCGGCCAGCGCGGGGAACGACATCGGCTGCCAGTCGCGGTTGAAGTACTCGTGGGCCAGGTAGGCCGTGCCGGACGCCTTCAGCAGTTCCATCCGCGCGGGCACGTGCGGATTGGCCTGCGCGAAGCCCGGGTTGGTGGCCAGCAGCGCGTCGGCGAAGCCGAGCGACTGGCCGATACGCTGCCCGATATCGGCGCTGGGCACCGTCATCGTCGCATAGTGGCGCGTCATCAGCTCGCGCACCGGGCTCAGCGCTGCCCAGCCGGGCTGTGTGTTGTAGCTGACATACAGCACGCCGCCGACCTTCAGCTTGCGGCGCACGAAATCGACCAGCACGCGCCGGTTGTCGTCCGACACCCAGCTCCACACGCCGTGCAGGCAGATGAAGTCGAAATCGGGCAGGTCGGGGCGGGCGCAGAATTCGGCGAACGACGCATCGCACAGGTGCGCGCCGGCGCCCGAGGCGGCGGCCAGTTCGCGGGCAAAGCCGGCCTGCACCGGGTTGAAGTCGGTGCCATGCCATTCGGTGCCGGAGGCCGCCGCGTGCACGTTGACGCTGACGCCCTGGCCGAAGCCCAGCTCGCACGCGATGGCATGTTCGGGGAACACCAGCCCGGCATTGAGGAATGCCAGGCGCACGCGCAGCGGGTTCAGTTCCGGATACACGCCATAGGTGTAGCCGATGTCGGAAACATAGCCTGCGGACCAGTCGGACATACGGTATTCCAGTCGTTGACGATCCCGCCAGTGTAAGCCAGGCGCGTGGTCCCGTGCGGGACTATTGCGTCCGCCTGCCGTGCCGGCCTAGCGCGGCGGCGCCGCCGCGGCGGGCAGGCGCAGCAGCAGCAGCACCGCCAGCGCGATGATGCCGCAGGCGGCGGCGCTCCACAGCGGGTGCTCCGGCACGTGGCCGGCGGCGGCGCCCTGGAACGGCAGTGCGGCGCCGGCCAGCACGGCGACGGCGGCGGGGAGAATGGCAAGGAGGGCGGTCCTGGATTTCATGCGCCCATCTTCGCGCATGCGCGGCATCGATGGAAATCGTTCCTGTGCACGTGTACTATTCGCCACATGAATAATTTCCTGATCGACTGCGATGGATGAACTGCGGCGTATCGACCTGAACCTGCTGCTGACGCTGCATGCGCTGCTGGCGGAAAAACACGTCACCCGGGCCGCGCTGCGGCTGCACAAGAGCCAGCCCGCCGTCAGCCACGCGCTGGCGCAGCTGCGTGCCCGCTTCGACGATCCGCTGCTGGTGCGCCGCGATGGGCAGATGGCGCTGACGCCGCGCGCCCTGGCACTGATCGAACCGCTGGCCGAGGCGCTGGCCACGCTGAACGGCCTGCTGGCCGCGCAGCAGTTCGATCCGGCCGCCGCGCAGCGCCGCTTCCGGCTCACGCTGTCGGACTACTCGGCGCGCATCATCCTGCCGCCGCTGGTGCGCCACGTGCGCCGCCACGCGCCGGGCATCGACCTGGCGGTCAGCCAGGCCAGCCGGGATGCCATGCTGGCCCAGCTCGTCGATGGCGAAGTCGACGTGGCACTCGGCATCTTCCCCGACCGGCCCGAGACGATCCACGTGCAGGACCTGTTTGCCGAGGAGTTCATCAGCCTGGCCGACAAGGCGACGCTGCCGCCGAAAGGCGGGCTGACGCTGGAAGAATTCCTGCTCCGCCCGCACGTGAAGCTGGCGCTGCGGCCCGATTCGCACGACGAGATCGAGCGGGCCCTCGGCGAACTGGGCCTGCAGCGCCATATCGCCGTCGCCCTGCCGCACTGGAGCGCCGCGGTGGAACTGATCGCCGGCACCGACCTGATCCTCACTGCCGCCAGCCGCACCAGCGGCGCGATGGCCCCGCACAAGGCCCTGCGGCGCTTCCGGCCGCCGTTCGCGCTGCCCAGCTTTTCGTACCAGCAGGCCTGGCACGCGCGGCGCGACGACGACCCGGGCCACCGCTGGCTGCGCGACGCGATCCTTGCGTGCAGCCAGCCGGGAGGCGGATGAGTCGCAGGGGGCTGTCCCCGGTTTTTGCCTGCATTATGGCGACGTTCGCAAAAACCGGGGACAGTCCCCATGCGGGGACAGTCCCCATGCGGGGACAGTCCCCATGCGGGGACAGTCCCCTGCTGCTCAGCCGCTGTCTGCGACATCCGTATCAAGTGCTGCCTCCACGCTTACCGCTGCGCGACCAGCCGCGCGTGCAGGGCCTCGCGTTCGGCGGGGTCCGGCGACTGCAGGTAGTGGAACTTGCCGGCGACGAGCGTGGCGACGGGGGCGCCGTCGCGGAACAGCACGCGGTTGCCGGCCAGCGCGGGCACCTTGTCGCCGGGCAGCAGGATGCCGCACAGGTTCAGCGGGTCGACGCCGGACACCGCCACCAGCGCGCCATCGTGCGGCCGGCGCCGCATCTCGCGCAGCAGGGGGATCGCTTCGGGCAGCGCGAACTGTTCGCCGGACAGGCCGGCCACGAAGCGCCCGCCGCGGATTTCGCCGCGCGCTTCCAGGCGGTGGTACACCGGCAGCAGTTCGCGCCACGCCGGCAGCCACGCCGCTTCCCGTTCCAGCAGGTGCCAGAACATCACGCCGTAGCGGCGCAGCAGCGTCATGGCGATGTGTTCCAGCGTTGCCGGCTCGGTGCGCGGCCGGCGCGACGGTGCCGGCGCGGGCGCCGCGTCGGCGGCCGCGCCGCGCTCGACGATCGTCACGCCATCGGCGCGGCGCACCAGGGCCCAGCGGCCCGCTTCCTCCATCGTCGGGCCGGCGCCGCGGCGGCGCTTGCGGTCCATCGTGTTGCGTTTGTTCGCCGGCACCAGCATCGCACGCAGGCCGGCATAGCTGTCGGCGTTGACCAGGCCCGTGGCCACCAGCTCGCCCAGCGCATCCTCCAGTTCCGCCCCCAGCAGCCGCGCATCGTGCGTGAGTTCGTCGAAGAACATCGCGCCGTGGGCGCGCAGCGCATCGAGCACGCGCATGGCGCGCGAGGACACCTGCACCTCGCTGGCCACCGCCGGCAGCGCGTGCCACGGCGCCAGTTGCCGGCGCGGCAGCAGCACCAGCGGGGTGCCGCGCACCGGCCCGCCGCTGGCGCTGGACGGCGCGCCGACACGCGTCCACACGATGCGGCCGGCACGGCACAGTTCATCGAGCCACAGCAGCGAGTAATCCTTGACGCGGGTGGCCAGCAGATCGCTTTCCCAGGCGCCGGCCGCCGCCTCGTAGCCTTCCAGCTGTGCCAGTGCCTGGGGTAGCGCGTCGCTGCCCTGCAGGCGCGTATCGTCGCTCACATGCTGCCATTCGAACAGGAAGCGCATGAAATCCTGCCGCTCCACCGGCTCGATCTCGCGCCGCAGGCTCCTGATGGTATAGCGGTGGATGCGTGCCAGCAGGTGGCGTTCGCACCATTCCTCGGCGACGGCGCCGGGCGTGAAGCGGCCGCGCATCACATAGCCTTCGCCCTCCAGCGCCGTCAGCGCGATGGTGACCGTACTCTCCGGCAAGCCCAGTGGCGAAGCGATGGCGGCGACCGTCTGCGGCCCGAAACCGGACAGGCGTGCGCGTAGCAGTTCGACCAGCGCGGCATCGCGCGTCCACGCCTCGTCGCCGTCCAGCGCCAGCCGGTCGGGAATCGCCAGCGGCGGGGCGGCCGCCGCCTCCGGATACGCCGCCTGCACGCAGGCCAGCCGTTCCAGCGCGACCCAGAAGTCCGCGCCGCCGCCTCGCAGGCGCGTGGCGCGGCCGCTTCCGGCCAGCATGGCGAGCCAGTCGTTCCAGCCTTCGTTGGCGGCCGCCTCGTCGCGCGCGACGCAGGCCAGCGCCACCAGCGCCTCGTGCATCTCGTCCGCATTGCGCACGCGCGGCCACGCCTCGTCGGCCACCGCGTCGATGGCGCCGGCATCGAGCGCGCCGAGATCGTCGGTGGAGGCCGGATCGGTCCAGCGCCGGTTCAGCACCGCCTGGGTGCGGCGCTCTTCCAGCGGCGCATCGTCGAGGAAGGCGTAGGGGCGGGCGTTGAGGATCTCCATCGCCAGCGGCGACGGCGCCGGCAGGTCGCGCGACAGCAGCCGCACCTCGCCGGCCTCCATGCGCCGCAGCAGCGCCAGCCAGCCTTCGCTGTCCATCGCCTCGTGCAGGCAGTCGTCCACCGTCTGGTCGACCAGCGGGTGGCTGGGCAGTTCGCGTTCGCCGACGATGTTTTCCAGGCACGCGGCGCCATCCGGGAACACGGCCGCCAGCATGTCGTCGCTCTTCATCCGCATCAGCTGCGGCGCCACTTTGCGCCCGCCGGCGAAGCGCGGCAGCGCCAGCGCCGTGGTCGCGTTCCAGCGCCAGCGCACGTTGAACAGCGGCGCGTCGAGCAGGGCCTGGACGAGAATGTGCTCGGCACTGGTCGAGCGCAGGTAGCGCCACACTTCGTCGAGCGGAAAACTGTGGCTTTCCGACAGCGACAGCACGATGGCATCCTCGGTGGCGGCCGCCTGCAGTTCGAAGTTGAAAGTGCGGCAGAAGCGCTTGCGCAGCGCCAGGCCCCAGGCCCGGTTGATGCGGCTGCCGTACGGCGCGTGCAGCACCAGCTGCATGCCGCCCGATTCGTCGAAGAAGCGTTCCATGACCAGCGTGTCGCGGGTGGGCAGCGCCGACAGCGCCGCGCGGGCCCGTGCCAGGTATTCGACGACCTGGCGCGCCGCGTCGTCGCCCAGGCCGAGGTGTTCGAACAGCCAGCCGATGGCGTGCTCGATTGCGTCCTCGCCGTTTTCCTTCTCCCCCAGCAGCCGGTCGATCTCGCCGCGCAGGCGCGCCACGCCGAGCGACAGTTCGTCGCTGCGGCCCGGCGCCTCGCCCAGCCAGAACGGGATGTTGGGCGCCGCGCCGCGGGCATCTTCCACGCGCACCTTGCCGGCTTCGACCCGCACGATGCGGTAGGAGGTGTTGCCGAGCTGGAATACGTCGCCAGCCAGGCTTTCCACCGCAAAATCCTCGTGCACCGTGCCGACGTTCTGCCCGCCCGGTTCCAGCAGCACCGTGAAGTCGGCGTTGTCGGGAATGGCGCCGCCCGAGGTGACGGCGGTCAGCCGGCCGCCGCGCCGGCCGCGCACCGTGCCGCTGACGGCGTCGCGGTGCAGGTATGCGCCGCGCACCCCTTGCCGGCTGTTGAAACCCTCGGTCAGCATGCGCAGCACGGCGTCGAAACGGTCGCGGTCCAGCGCCGCGTACGGCATCGCGCCCCGTACCAGGGCGAACAGCGCATCCTCGTGCCACTCGCGGCTGCCCACTTCGGCCACGATCTGCTGCGCCAGCACGTCCAGCGGGGCGACCGGGACGTGCAGCGTGTCGAGTTCGTCGCGGCGCACGCAGTCGAGCAGGGCGGTGCATTCGACCAGGTCGTCGCGCGAGGTCGGGAACAGCCGGCCTTTCGGCAGGCCGCCCACATGGTGGCCGGAACGGCCGACCCGCTGCAGGAAGGCGGCGATGCTGCGTGGCGAGCCGATCTGGCAGACCAGGTCGACGTCGCCGATGTCGATGCCCAGTTCGAGCGACGCGGTGGCGATCAGCATGCGCAGGTCGCCGCGCTTCAGCCGCTGCTCCGCGTCGAGCCGGAATTCCTTGGCCAGGCTGCCGTGGTGGGCCGCCACGTGCTCGGCGCCAAGGCGGTCGGCCAGGTGGCGCGCCATCCGCTCGGCCATGCGCCGGGTGTTGACGAACACCAGCGTGGTCCGGTGCAGCACCGACAGTTCGGCCAGCCGGTCGTAGACGCGTTCCCAGACTTCGTTCGGCATGACCGCTTCCAGCGGCACCGGCGGCAGTTCCAGGCCCAGGTCGCGGGCCCGCACGTGGCCGACGTCGACCACGGCGCAGGCGCGCCCGGCGCCGGCCAGGAATTGCGCCACTACCGACAGCGGTTTCTGCGTTGCCGACAGGCCGACCCGCACGGGAGGGATCTCGCGCAGCGCGGCCAGCCGTTCGAGGCTGAGCGACAGGTGGCTACCGCGCTTGCTGCCGGCCACCGCGTGGATCTCGTCGACGATCACCGTGCGCACGGTGGACAGCATGGCGCGGCCGCTGTCGGAACCCAGCAGCACATACAGCGATTCCGGCGTCGAGACGAGGATGTGCGGCGGCCGCTTGCGCGCCGCGTTGCGCTCGGCCTGCGGCGTGTCGCCGGTGCGCACGGCGCTGCGGATGCCGTGCGGCGGCAGGTCCATCGCGGCAAGCTCGCGGTCGATGCCTTCCAGAGGCGCCAGCAGGTTGACGCGGATATCGTTCGACAGCGCCTTCAGCGGCGAGATGTAGAGCACCCGCGTTTCATCGGGCAGCGCCTGCCGTTCGCTCTCCCGCACCAGCGCGTCGATGGCGGCCAGGAACGCCGTCAGCGTCTTGCCGGAGCCGGTCGGCGCGGCGACCAGCGTGGCCTTGCCGGCCTGGATCAGCGGCCAGGCGTGGCGCTGCGCTTCGGTGGCGCCCTTCGGGAAGGCCGCGGCGAACCATGCGGCCACCGCGGGATGGAAGGCGTAGCGGGGGCGGGAGGCCATCGCCGGAGCCCTTACTCGGCGTGGAACTCGTCGGCGCTGGCGAACAGGTCCCACGCGGCGATGAACAGCGCGGCGATCACGGGCCCGATCACGAAGCCGTTCAGGCCGAACAGCGCCATGCCGCCGATCGTCGACAGCAGCACGATGTAGTCCGGCAGCTTGGTGTCCTTGCCGACCAGGATGGGGCGCAGCACGTTGTCGACCAGGCCGATCACCAGCACGCCGTACAGCGCCAGCACGACGCCCTGCCAGACCGCACCCGTGATCAGGAAGTAGATCGCCACCGGGCCCCAGATGATCGCAGCGCCGACGGCCGGCAGCAGCGACAGGAAGGCCATCACCACGGCCCACAGCAGCGGGCCGGGCACGTCGAGCAGCCAGAAGATCAGCCCGCCGAGCGCGCCCTGCGCCATCGCCACCAGCACATTGCCCTTCACGGTGGCGCGGATCACGGTGATGAAATTGTCGAACAGCGGCTTCTTGTAGCGCGATGCCAGCGGCACGGCGCGCTTGATGCGGGCCGACAGCGTGCGTCCGTCGCGGAACAGGAAGAACAGCAAATACAGCATGACGGTAATGCTGATCATGAAATCGAGCGCCTTGCTGCCGAAATTGATTGCATAGCGCGCCGCCGCCTGGCTGATCTGCGCCGCGCCGGCGGTCAGTTTTTCCTGCAGCATGGCGATATTGGTCAGTTCGAAGCGCTCCAGCACCGACAGGGCCCACGCCGGCAGGGCGGCGATCAGGCGCTGGAACATCACGTTGAAATCGATCTGGCCGGTGTTGATCATGCTGTACACGGCGGACGCCTGGTCCACCAGCGAGGCGGCGATCATCGTCAGCGGCATGATCACCATCAGCACGATCAGCAGCAGCGCCAGCAGCGCGGCGGAGTTGGGCCGGTTGCCGAGCGCGTTCAGGAGCGCGGCATACAGCGGCGCGAAGACGATGGCGAACACCACGCCCCAGAACACGGCGCCGGAGAACGGCAGCAGGATCCAGAAAAAGGCCAGTGTGACGACGCCGAGGAGCAGCAGGAACGAGGATTGCGGCAGAGTGTAGCGCTTCATGGGTTTTTTTATTGTGGGTGGATACAATGGGCAGGTCGGATGTTGCCCTTATCATAGCTGAATGGGCAATCTTTCCGGCACTGTCGCGGCTCTCGGGTGTTCATCGCGTGCCGATCGCGTACCAATCGTGCGCCAATCGTGCGCATGGGCAGGTGCCCGACTGATGATAATGACAAAATCCGTTTTTACGCCTCGCCCGGAGAACCGATGCAGCGAACCGTTTTTCGACCTCGTGCCTTGTACAGTCGTGACTCGTACAGCCGTGACTTGTACTGTCGTGACCTGTACCGCCGCGCCGCCGCATGGGCGCGGCCGTGAGGGAAGGAGAAGCGGTCGGCTGCCATGACTGCGGCGCGCTGCACGGCTGGCGCCCGCTGGCGGACGGCCAGCGGGCCCGCTGCACGCGCTGCGGCAATGTGCTGTACCGCTGGTATGCGCACGGGCCGGCACCGACCCCGGCGTCGATGGTGGCCGTCACGCTCGGCGCCGTGCTGGTGTACCTGATCGCGCAGTGCTTTCCCATCGTCGAGCTGGAAATGAACGGCCTGACGTCCGGCGCCACCCTGCTGCAGGCCATCGGCGTGCTGTGGAGCGAGCGCATGGAAGTGATCGCGGCGATGGTGTTCTTTTTCGTCGTGGCGTTCCCCGCGCTGGAGCTGGGCGCGCTGCTGTACGTGTCCGCCGGGCTGCTGCGCGGGCGCCGCGTGCCGGGCTTCCACCTGCTGCTGCGGGTAGTGCAGGGCGCGCGCCACTGGGCGATGACGGAAGTGCTGATGATCGGCATCCTCGTCACCGCCATCAAGATGACCAGCCTGGCGCGGGTGATTCCCCATCCCGGCCTGTTCGCGTTCGGCGCATTGACGATCCTGTGCGCGGTCGCGCTGCGCTACGAGCCGCGCGCCCTGTGGGCACTGGGCGAGCGGATCGATCCCGTACGCCGGGCCCCGGTGGAGACCGGATCCGGCCAGCCGGTCGCCTGCCACGCCTGCGGGCTGCTCAACGACGGCGCCTGCGACGGCCGGCATTGCCGCCGCTGCGGCGCCGTGCTGCATCGCCGGATCCCCAACAGCATTACCTGGACCTGGGCGCTGCTGGCCGCGGCCGCGATGCTATACGTGCCGGCCAACATCCTGCCGGTGATGTACACGGAATCGATCGGCGGCACCGGGGGCGACACGATCATGAGCGGCGTGGTGCTGTTCTGGGAAACCGGATCGCCCGGGCTGGCCATCGTGATCTTCGTGGCCAGCGTGCTGGTGCCGGTGTCGAAGCTGGTGGCGCTGGCGGTGCTGGCCGGGACCGCGCAGTGGGGCTCGCGCTGGGCCCCGGCCGGCCGCACGCGGGTCTACCGCATGGTGGAATTCATCGGCCGCTGGTCGATGCTCGATATTTTCGTCGTCACGCTGACCGTGGCGCTGGTGCGTTTCCAGACGCTGGCGGTGATCACCGCCGGCCCCGGCGCGCTGGCCTTCGGCTGCGTGGTGATCCTGACGATGATCGCCTCCAGCCGCTTCGACCCGCGGCTGATCTGGGATCCGCTCGAGGATGGGGAAAACAGCAGGAAAATCAACGGAGAAACGCATGCCTGAGCAAGACCTTCCGCCACCCGCCGTCGACCGGCCGAGCCGCTGGCTGCCGTCGCTGATCTGGCTGATCCCGGTGCTGGCCGCCGTCATCGGCGCCACCCAGGTGATCAACTGGATGACCAGCCGCGGCCCGACGATCGTGGTCAGCTTCGCCACCGGCGAAGGCCTGGAGGCCGGCAAGACCAGGGTGAAATACAAGGACGTCGACATCGGCGAGGTCGTCGCCGTCACGCTGGGCGAGGACGGCAACCGGGTCGACGCGAAGATCCAGATGGCGCGCGAGGCAAAGCGCTTCACGGCCGAGGACACGCGCTTCTGGGTGGTGCGGCCGCAGATTGGCGCCAGCGGCGTGTCGGGTTTGGGCACGCTGCTGTCCGGCCCCTACATCGGCGCGGCGCCGGGCAGCAAGAGCGCGACCACCAGCAAATTCACCGGCCTCGATACGCCGCCCGCCGTACCGCCCGGCCTGAAAGGGCGCGAATACCGGCTGCATGCGGACAGCCTGGGTTCGGTCGGCATCGGCTCGCCCGTCTACTATCGCCGCCTGCGCGTGGGGCAGGTCGCTTCGTTCGAGCTGGACCGGGAAGGCGACGGCATCGACATGTCCGTGTTCATCGAAGACCGATATGTGGGCTTCGTCGGACCGGATACGCGCTGGTGGCATGCCAGCGGCGTCGACCTGCGCCTCGACGCGGCTGGCTTCAAGCTGAACACGCAGTCGCTGGCGGCGCTGGCGACGGGCGGCATCGCGTTCGAATCGTTCAACGGACGCAAGCCTGCCGCGGCGGCACCGGCCGGCAGCCGCTTCATCCTTGCCGAGGACCGCTCGGCGGCACTGCGCGCGCCGGACGGCCCCGCCGTGTCGGCCGTGCTGTACTTCGACCAGTCGCTGCGCGGGCTGGTGCCGGGCGCGCCGGTCGATTTCCGCGGCATCGTGCTCGGTGAAGTGCGCGCGGTCGGCGTGGAATTCGACCGCGAGCGCAGGGCCTTCCGCATGCCGGTGACGATCGACCTGTACCCGGGGCGGCTCGGCAAGCGCTTCCTTGACGCCTACTCCGGCGACATGCAGGCCGGCCACGACACGATGGCGCGCATGATCGGCCGCGGCCTGCGCGGCCAGCTGCGCACCGGCAGCCTGCTGACGAACCAGCTGTACATCGCGCTGGACTTCTTCCCGAACGCGCCGAAAGCATCGCTGGTGGTGGAACCGGACCGGCTCGTGCTGCCCACCGTGGCCGGCTCGCTGGACGAGCTGCAAAGCCAGCTGCTGAGCATCGCCCGCAAGCTCGACAAGGTGCCGTTCGACGATATCGGCGCCAATCTCGACCGCACGCTGGTGCAGGCCACCGCCACGCTGGAAAAGGCCGCCGCCACGCTGGAGCGGCTCGACGGCGAAGTGCTGCCGGAAGTGAAGGACACCCTCGCTTCGGCCCGCAAGACCTTCGCCAGTGCCGAAAGCCTGCTGGCGCAGGACGCGCCGCTGCAGTCCGACCTGCGCCGCACCCTGCAGGAAGTGACGCGCACGATGGAATCGATCGACGCGCTGGCCGAGTACCTCGAACGCCATCCGGAATCGCTGATTCGCGGCAAACCACGGGAGGAGAAGAAGAAATGAAGCGTCTGTTCAATGCGTGTTCGCTGCCGGCGCTCGGCCTCGCTGCGGTGCTGGCCGGCTGCGCGGCGCCGCCCGCCGACCATTTTTATACGCTGGCCGGTGGCGCCACCCCTGCGTCCGCGCCCGCGCCGGCGCCGCCTGCCGGTACCGGCACGATGTACATCGAAATGCTGGCCGTGAACGTGCCGGCGCAGGTGCAGCGCAACCAGCTCGTCGTCGCCGGCGCGGGGGAAGGACGGGTCGAGGTGCTGGACCAGCACCGCTGGGCCGGGCCGCTGGCCGACGAGATCGGCGGCGCGCTGTCGCTGGGTGTCACGTCACGGCTCGGCGCGATCGACGTCTACCGCACCCCCGCGCCGGACGGTGCCGCGGTGTACCGGATCAGCACCAATATCCAGCGTTTCGAATCGGTGCCGGGCAGCCATGCGCTGGTCGATGCCGTGTGGAGCGTGCGGCTGGTGGGCAGCGCCGCGGTGCTGACGTGCCGCAGCGTGCTGCGCGAGGAAGCCGGCGCCGGATACGAGGCGGTGGTGGCGGCGCACCGTGCGGCGCTGGGCAAGCTGGCCGAGGCGATTGCCGGGGCCGTACGGAACCGGCAGGGCAACGGGCTGGCCGGATGCTGATTTCCACGACCGCGTTGCTGGTGTCTGTCTAGGAAACCGGGCCCTCGCGCAACCGCTGGCATTCCGGGTCATGGGGCGAAGCCTCCATCGTCGCCGCCGTTGCAGCGGCAGGCTCGCAGCGCAGCAGCGGGTAGGGATTGATCGCGCCACCGCTATCGTAGACGCCGTAGTGCAGGTGCGGCGGCGTGCCTTGCGCATTGCCGGTATTGCCGACGTAGCCCAGCACGCGGCCAGCCTGGATGCGCATGCCCGCTTCGACGTCCGCATAACGGTCGAGGTGGGCGTAGTAGTGGCGCTGGCCTCCCGGTCCCATCACCCACACCACCAGGCCGCCGAGGCGGTTGGTGCCGACCTGCGTGACGATGCCTTCGGTACTCGACAGCACGGGCGTGCCGCGCCGGGCGAAGATATCGATGCCTTCGTGCCGGCGGCCCGCGCTGCGCGCCGCGCCCCAGGTGTCGCGCAGCGCCCGCACCCGCACGCCCTCGACCGGTACCGGCAGCACCTGCGGCTTCGGCATCGCCATCAGGCGCACCGGATACAGGGCCCGTTCGATGGCGGGTCTCAGGAAATCCCAGCCCAGCACAAGGATGATGGCGGCCAGCAGGACTTTGAGAAACGTTCGCATGCCGGTGCCGCCTGGCCGGGGATCAGTGTTCGCTCAGGCGCCGCTCGGCAGCCGCGGCGACGGAAGCTTCCCGCTTTGGCGGCAGGAACCGGGTCGACGGCCGGCCATCGGCGTTGTGCTGCACGATGCGCACGGGCCGTCCCTGCGCGTCGAGCCACACCTGGCCGATGCCGGCGCCGTTCCAGACGCGCTCGCCATGGTGGCGCGCGTCGGGCAGGCGTGGCGTGATGGCGAGATCGCGGCGCTGGGTGAACCAGTTCAGCGGCGAGCGCGGCGAATACAGCCAGCGGTTGAGGCGATCGAGCCAGTTGAGCAGGTCCGGCGGAAATTCATTCTTGATGCCGCTGCTGGTGATCTGCCAGATATGCGGCACGTCGTCCGATTCGCGCACCTCGACATCGTAGGCGAACGAATAGTGCACATCGCCCGACAGGATCACGTAATTGCCCGGCGTGCGCGAATGGCGGAAGATATTGATCATGCTGCTGGCGGCGCCACGATGCGCCATCCAGTTTTCGGCGTCGACGATCAGGGCCTGGCCGACGAAGGTGGCGATCCGCTGTACCACCTCGATCAACTTGACCCCGAACATGGGCGCCGCCGAGACGATGACGGCGGACGTTTCGTCAAGCAGCTCGTGCTGCAGCTCGGTCAGTGCTTCCCAATCCATCAGGCCCGACGGATGGCCGGGCCGGCGCCGGTTGCGCCAGCGCCGGGTGCGGGTGTCGAGCACGATGACGGTGGGCTTGGTGCGGACCACAAAATCCCACTGGCGGAAGGACAGCAGGCGCTCGATCAGCGCGTCCTGTACCGGCATGTCCAGTCTGTTGTCGGCGTCGGCCGTCGCGGCCAGCGCCGCCATGTCGTCGAGCAGCGTCGTGAACACATCGGGACGGTTGCCCCAGCCCTGGCACAGCATGTACGCCGTCAGCGCGTTGCCGACGATGCGGCGCGAGAACGGATGCCCGTAGGCGGCGGCTTCCCACTTGGCCGACAGGTTCCAGTCGTCGGTGACGTCATGGTCGTCGAAGATCATCAGGGTCTGCACATGCGCCATCAGCCGCGCGGCCTGCGGCAAGCCGCCGCAGAAGCCCGCCAGCACCGCCGACTCGCGCTGCCAGCGCTCCGCATAGGCCGGATCCAGCGCGGGCGCCGGCGCATCCGCCACCAGCCGCCATGGCACGGGCGACCACGCCAGCAGGTACATGGCGATCATCTCGGACAGCGTCATCAGGTGGTTGTGCGCGTTGGCCGTGGTGAAGATCGGCTTCTCCTTGCCGCCGAAGAAGCGGTCGCGCAGCGCTTCATTGGCGTTGGCGGCAGGCAGCAGCTCTTCGCGCCGGTAGTAGCTGGCCGGATGCCGGTACAGCGCCTCGCTGTCGGCGACATCCGCGCCTTCCAGGCATTCGGCATACAGGCCCAGGCGCCGGATCAGCGCATGGATCGCCGCCAGCATCGGGCCCGCCACGTCGTCGATATACACCTGGTCGCCGCACAGCATCAGCATGGCGGGCCGCTCCTCGGCCCGCTCGATGCAATCGGCCAGCAAGGCGTCGGCACGCACCAGGCCATCGGGCGCCGGATGGTGCGGCTTGCGGCAGGAGCCGAACAGGATATTGTCGCTGCGGCTGCGCAGCACCAGGTCCGGCCGCGCCGCGCCGGCATGCAGCAGGTGCGGCGCCCAATGCGCGATGCCGGCTTCGTTGCCGTCGCCCTGGGCGACCAGCAGGTCGTATTCGATGAGCGCGTCCTGCGGCAGCGGCTCGTCCAGCGCGACATCGATATGATGCACGCAGGCGTGGCGGCCGACGCGCGTCACGCGGCAGTGGCGTGCATCCAGCGGCAGGCGCTGCGGCGTGCCTTCCCTGGGCGCCAGCACCAGCGTCAGGTCGAGCGGCGCGCTGCCGACCAGCCACAGTACCAGGCGGTCCGGCTCGAGGCGGCGCAGCATGGGGCCGGCAAGTACGGGCGGCAGGCCCTCGGGGGCGGGAGTCTGGATCAATTGAGTGCGTTATCTGGATGGATCAACAGACCAGTGTAGCAGACACGCGCGACGGTTCGGGCGCCTGTCAGGACAGCCAACCCAGCCATGCCGCCACGATGACGGCGAAGACGACAGCCACCATGAGCCGATGAACCAGACGTTGATTCCTGGTCGCCTCCGCATGACGCTCTTCGAGGGTCTTGGTGAACGATTCCTTCACCAGCTGTTGCCATGTCTTTTTCATCGATATTTCAGGCCTTTATCAAGCAAAGCGGGCCGGTCGGGGCAGGAAATGCGATTCTGCAACAAATTTCTGTTTTCCTGCAACGCTTTCCGCACCGCGGCCGTCGCACCGCAGGCCGGCCCGGCTGCGTTACCCCATCCCAGCGTGGCGCCGCAAACGTTTTCGCGGTACTACACTCGGTAGCTGTCCATCGATGACCGGCTGTTCCCGCACCGGTCCTTCCCACCGCCAGCCGAAAGGAATCGCCGATGCCAGCCGCCACCGCAGTCTCGACTCTCGTCCCACCCACCATCACCGTCAACGGCACCCGGGTACCGCTGCCGTCCGACCCGCGCGTATCGCTGCTCGACCTGCTGCGCGATCACCTGCACCTGACCGGCACCAAGAAGGGTTGCGACCAGGGTGCCTGCGGCGCCTGCACCGTGCTGGTCGACGGCGAGCGCCGCATCCTGTCCTGCCTCGCGCTCGCGGTGCAGTACCAGGGCCGCGCCGTCACCTCGGTGGAAGGCCTGGCCGCCGGCGACGCGCTGCACCCGCTGCAGCAGGCCTTCATCGAGCACGACGGCTTCCAGTGCGGCTACTGCACGCCGGGCCAGCTGTGTTCCGCGCTGGGCATGGCGGCCGAGGTCAGGCGGGGCGTGCCCAGCTACGTGACCGCCAACCTGGCGGCCGGCAGCGTGGAGTTCAGCCACGACGAGGTGCGCGAACGGATGAGCGGCAACCTGTGCCGCTGCGGCGCCTATAACGGCATCGTCGACGCCATTGCGGACACCGTGGCCGGAACTGGCGCGAAGGAGCCGCGATGACACCGTTTACATTTGCCCGCGCCATCGACGCAGCCGACGCGGTGGCACATGGGACCGTGCCCGGCACCCGCTACCTGGGCGGCGGCACCAACCTCGTCGACCTGATGCGCGAGACCATCGAGCACCCGGCCACGCTGGTCGACGTCACCGGCCTGTCCGATGTGATCGACGAGCGGCCCGACGGCAGCCTGCTGATCGGCGCGGCCGCCACCAACACGGCCCTGGCCGAGCACCGCGCCGTGCGCGCGCGCTTTCCGCTGCTGACGCGGGCGATCAGCGCGGGCGCCTCGCCGCAGATCCGCAACATGGCGACCGTGGGCGGCAACCTGCTGCAACGCACGCGCTGTGCCTATTTCTACGACAGCGACGGTTCGCGCTGCAACAAGCGCGAACCGGGGCAGGGCTGCGACGCGCTCGACGGTTTCAACCGCATGCACGCGATCCTCGGCGCGTCCGGCCATTGCGTGGCCACCCATCCGTCGGACATGTGCGTGGCGCTGGCGGCGCTGGATGCGATCGTCCACCTGCAGGGGACGGCCGGCAGCCGCACGGTGCCGCTGACGGAGTTCCACCTGCTGCCGGAAGACCATCCGGAACGTGAAACCGTGCTGCAGCCCGGCGAACTGGTGACCGCCATCGAAGTGCCGGCACTGTCCTTCGCCGCGCGCTCCGGCTACCGCAAGGTGCGCGACCGGGCCAGCTATGCGTTCGCGCTGGTGTCCGTGGCCGCCGCGCTCGACGTGCATGACGGCATCGTGCGCGACGTGCGGCTGGCGCTGGGCGGCGTGGCCCACAAGCCGTGGCGCGCGTGGACTGCCGAGCGCATGCTGAAGGGCCGGCCCGCCACCGAGGAACTGTTCGCCGCCGCCGCGGCGGCGGAACTGGCCGACGCGCGCCCGCTGCGCGACAACGCTTTTAAGATCGACCTGTCCCGCCGCGCCATCGTGGCCGTGCTGGCCGGTCTCGTCGATACCCGATCGTAAGGAGCTGCGATGAGCATTCTTCAGAAGGCCGTGCAGACGGCGATGCAGAAGGCGGTCGAGGTGGCGCCCGACGCGTTCATCCCCGGCGGCATCCCGGATACGCTGATCGCCGACGGGCATGAACTGATCGGCGCGCCGGTATCGCGCGTCGACGGCGCGGTGAAGGTGCGCGGCGCGGCGCCTTTCGCGGCCGAATTCGCGCTCGACGGCATGCTGTACGCGGCGCTGGTCCACAGCACGATCCCGAAAGGGCGCGTCGCCACGCTCGATACCGCGGCGGCCGAGGCGGCGCCCGGCGTGGTGCTGGTGATGACGCACGAGAACGCGCCGCGCATGAAGCCGGTGCCGATGTTCCTCAGCAAGCCGAAAGCGGCGGGGGGCGACAATCTTCCGGTGCTGCAGGACGGTTCCGTGCACTGGAATGGCCAGCCGGTCGCGGTGGTGCTGGCGGAAACGCAGGAACAGGCCGACCATGCGGCGGCGCTGGTGCGCGTCACGTACCAGGTGGAAGCCGCGGTGACGTCGGTGGCGGCCGCGAAGGCCCGGGGGCTGGAAGTCACCGCGTTCCAGGGCGAGCCGCAGAGCGTGGAGATCGGCGATGCGGAAGCCGCGCTGGCGGCGTCGCCGCACCGCGTCGATGCCGTCTACCGCACGCCGCGGCTGAACCACAATGCCATCGAACTGCATGCCGCCACGGTGGCCTGGCACGGCGACGAACTGCGCATCCACGATGCCACCCAGGCCGTGGCGCACACCGCATGGTCGCTGGCCCAGGTGTTCGGGCTGAAGGAAAGCCAGGTCCGCGTGACGTCGCCGTTCGTCGGCGGCGGCTTCGGCGGCAAGACGCTGTGGCAGCACCAGGTGCTGGCCGCCGCGGCGGCGAAACTGGCCAGGCGCCCGGTGCGCATCGTGCTGTCGCGCGAGGGCGTCTACCGCGGCGTGGGCGGCCGCACGCTGACCGAGCAGCGCGTCGCGATCGGCGCCGGCGACGACGGCCGGTTCGCGGCGCTGATCCACACCGGCATGGCCGTGATGACGGCGCATAACAACATGCCGGAGCCATTCATCATGCCGGCCCGTTCGCTGTACGCGGCCGGCAGTTTCAGGCTCGACGTGCAGGCCGCGAAGATGGACATGCTGGCCAACACTTTCATGCGCGCGCCGGGCGAATCGGTGGGTTCCTTCGCGCTGGAATGCGCGATCGACGAACTGGCCGAAAAGATGAATGTCGACCCCATCGACCTGCGCCGCATCAACGAGCCGGACAAGGACCCGACCAAGGGCTCGCCGTTTTCATCGCGCCACCTGGTCGAGGCTTACGAGAAGGGCGCCGAGCGCTTCGGCTGGAGCGCTCGCCATGCCAGGCCCCGCATGCGGCGCGAAGGCGAATGGCTGGTCGGCATGGGGTGCGCGACCGCCACCTATCCGTACTACCGCATGCCGGGTGGCGCGGCGCGCATCACGCTGACGCGGGAATCCCGTGTCCACGTCGAAGTGGCCGCGCACGAGATGGGCATGGGCACGGCCACCGTGCAGGCACAGGTGGTAGCGGCCCGCCTCGGCGTACCGCTGCAGAACGTGACGGTGTCCTACGGCGACTCGGCGTTTCCCGGCATGGTGCTGGCCGGTGGTTCGCAGCAGACGGCTTCGATCGGCCGCGCCGTCATCGCCGCGCTGCGCGCGCTGTTTACCGACCTGCTGCGCCTGGGCGGCGCCGGCACGCCGCTGGACGGCCTGCACTTCGACGAAGTGCGCGGCCACCTGCGCGACCATGCGAGCGGTCTGTGCAAGGCGGGTGATCCGCTGCGCCATGCCAGCTACGCGGAACTGCTGGCGCGCGCCGGCCGCGACGCACTGCAGGTAGAAGGCCAGGCGCCGCCGCCGCTGGAAACCCAGCACTGGTCGATGCACTCCACCGGCGCGATCTTCTGCGAGGCGCGGGTCAACGCGGTCACCGGCGAACCGCGCGTGACGCGCCTGCTGGGTTCCTTCGACTGCGGCCGCATCCTGAACGCGAAAACGGCAAGCAGCCAGTTCCGCGGCGGCATGATCATGGGGATGGGCATGGCGCTGATGGAAGAAACGCTCTTCGACGAGCGCAACGGCCGCGTGATGAACCCCAGCCTGTGGGATTACCACGTGCCGGCCCACCTGGACGTGCCGCGCATCGACGTGATGTGGACCGATATCCCCGATCCGCATGCCCCGGCCGGCGCGCGCGGCATCGGCGAGATCGGCATCACCGGCACCGCCGCCGCGGTCGTCAACGCCATCTACAACGCCTGTGGCACCCGGGTGCGCGACTTGCCGGTCACGCTGGACAAGCTGTTGACCTGAAGCCGCGGCCGCGCCGTCCGGGCCGCGCTCAGCCGTCCGGCGGCGCGCTGTCGCGGCTGCCGCGGCCATCCTGGCTATCCTGGCCGTCGCGGCGGCGTGCGGCGGCAGCCAGCTCGGCAATGGCAGCGCGCAGCTGCTTCGTCAGGTCCTCCCTGGCCGCCTGCGCCGCCATGAGTTCGGCACGCGTGCGCTGCAATTCGCGTTCGAAGGCGCGGCGATCGCTGCCCGCGACGATGGCCAGCAAGTCCAGCTCGCCGGCATCGAAGCGGTGCCGGGCGGCGTTGAGCAATGCCGGCACGCGCGTGCCGTCGCGCCGCACGAGATCGATCTGGACATCGCCGGCCGCGTTCTGCAGGCGCAGCAGCGGCTCGCAGTGCGACTGGTACAGCACGCCGCTGCCGATGCTGAGCAGTTCCTGCAGCCGCATGCCGCCCGTCAGCTCGCGCAGCGGATACCCCAGCCAGGCCACGCAGGCACGGTTCACGCGCAGGATCCTGCCGTCCGGATCGGTGAGCAGGAGCGCGCAGGGGGCGTGCTCGAACAGGTCTTCCGACGCCGGCAAGCGTGGCATTCCCTGCGCCGCTGAGTCCTTCGGCCCGGCCATGGCTTCAACCGGCGAGGCGCGGCAGGAAAGCCGCGATCGCGTCGGCGCATGCCCGCGGCGCGCTCATGTGGGGGCAATGGCCGATATTGTCGATCAGGCACAGTTCGCTGCCGGCCAGCGCATGGTGCGTGTACTCGCCCACGGCGCACGGTGCGATCAGGTCGTCGGTGCATTGCAGGATCAGGGCCGGCGTGGCCGACTGCGCCAGGTCGGCACGGTGATCGGAAAGAAACGTCACGCGGGCGAAGTGCGCCGCGATCGCCGGATCGGCGCGGCAGAAACTGTCGACCAGCTCGCTGCCGAGTTGGGGCTGGGACGGCGCCCCCATGATCACGGGTGCCATGGCGCGCGCCCAGCCCTCGTAATTGTCCGCCAGCGTCTGCAGCATGTCCTCGATGTCGTCCAGCGAAAAGCCGCCGCGGTAGCCGCCATCGTTCAGGTAGCACGGCGACGGACTGATCATCACCTGGGCGGCAAAGCGGCCCGGTTGCCGGATCGTCGCCAGCAGCCCGACCATCGACGCGACCGAGTGGCCGACGAAGACCAGTGACCGGTCCGCGAAGCCTTCGGCGAACTCGTCGGCAATCTCCAGCACATCCTGCGCATAGCCGTGCAGCGAGCCGTACTTGCCGCGATCGTAGGCACCCCAGTCGGAGGCGCCGCTGCCGACCGCGTCGAAGACCACGATACGGTAGCGATTGCCGAGGGCCGGCAGCAGGAAGCGCCACATCGACTGGTCGCAGCCGAAGCCGTGCGCGAACAGCAGTGTGGTGGTACCGCTGCCCCAGGCCTTGACATTGTTGCGCTGCCGGATGCTCGTTGCCATGTCGCGACCGCCTCGAACAGTGGTTTGGCCATCAGTATAGGTAAACTATGCGGAAAATGCCGCGCGCCGGTGCATGCATGCGCGCACACCGTCCGGCACCGGCCATGACAACGAAAGGAATCCCATGCTCGTCAGTTTTACCATCCTGCTGCTGTTCCAGTGCCTGGGAGAGGGCGTCGTCTACGTGCTGCGCCTGCCGGTTCCCGGCCCGGTTGCCGGCATGCTGCTGCTGTTTGCCGCCCTGGTGGCGGCGCCGGCGCTGCAACAGCGGATCGAGGCCGATGCCAACGAGCTGCTGCGGCACCTGTCGCTGCTGTTCGTGCCGGCCGGCGTCGGCATTGTGGCGGCGGCGTCGAGCAGCAGCGGGCACTGGCTGGCGCTGCTGGCCGGCCTGATGGGCAGCACCTTGCTGACCCTGGCCGTGACGGCGCTGGTGCTGCGCGCCGCGAGCCCGAAGGATCCCGATGCCTGAGCTGACCGACCTGCGCTCGTTCTGGGTTTACCTGAGCGCCTCGCCGCTACTGGGATTGACGCTGACGCTGTGCGCCTACGCCGTGGCGCAAGCCATCTACGCCCGTTGCAAATTCTCGCCGCTGGCCAACCCGGTGGCGATCGCCATCGCCCTGGTCTGCGCGGTGCTGTGGCTGTCCGGCATGAGCTATGAACGCTATTTCGCCGGTGCCCAGTTCGTGCATTTCCTGCTCGGGCCGGCCACCGTCGCGCTGGCCGTGCCGCTGGTGAGGCAGTTGCCGCGGCTGCGCCGCGCATTCCTGCCGGTGATGCTCGCGCTGCTGTGCGGTTCCGTCACGGCCATCGCCTCCGCGGTGGGCATCGTCGTCGCGCTGGGCGGTTCCGTGGAGCTGGCCCGTTCGATCGGCCCGAAATCGGCCACCACGCCGATCGCCATGGCCGTTTCGGAACGGCTGGGCGGCCTGCCGTCGCTGACGGCCGTGCTGGTGATCGGCACCGGCATCTTCGGCGCCGTCACGGCGCGCTTCCTGTTCGGCTGGATGAAGATCCACTCGCACGAGGTGCGCGGCTTCGCGCTGGGCGTGGCCTCGCACGGCATCGGCACCGCGCGGGCATTCCAGGTCAGCGCCGAGATGGGCGCGTTCGCCGGGCTGGGCATGGGCCTGAACGGGGTGGTGACGGCGCTGCTGGCGCCGGGGCTGATCCCGCTGGTGCTGCGCTGGCTGGGCGTTTAGTCGCGCTAAGCCTGCGTACCGCCCGCCGGGCTGACCGCCACCTGCAAGGTCGCCCGCAATCCCGGCCGGTTGTCGGACAGCAGCAGCGTGCCGCCATGCAGCCGCGCCACTGCCGACACCACGGACAGGCCGAGGCCGACGCCCGGCGTGCCGCGGCTGATGTCGCCCCGGTAGAAGCGTTCGACCACGCGCGGCCGCTCGTCGGCCGTGATGCCGGGGCCATTGTCGGCGACGACGATCTCCAGCATGTCGCGCTGCGGCCGGTGCACCGAGATGGCGATCACGCCGCCTTCCGGCGCATACTTCAGCGCGTTCTCGACCAGGTTGCCGAGCGCCTGCGCCAGCAGCACCGGGTCGCCGGTGGCGCACAGTGCGCCGCGCGGCGCGAACGCCAGGGCGATATTCCTCAATTCCGCCACCGGTGCGTAGAATTCAGCTACCTCGGCCGCCAGGTTCGTCACGTCGACCCGCACGAAGCCGTTGCGCCGGCTGCCGCTGTCGATCTCGGCCAGGCGCAGCAGCGCATTGAAGATGGTCATCACGCGGTCGACATCGCTGATCGCCGCATCGATCTCGGCAAACGTTTCTTCCTCGTTCGGCCGCGTCACCGACAATTCCTCGAGCCGCGCGCGCAGCTCGGAAAGCGGCGTGCGCAGGTCGTGCGCGATGGCGTTCGACACGTCCTGCACACCGGTCACCAGGTGTTCGATCTGGTCCAGCATGCGGTTGACGGTGCGGGTCAGCAGTTGCAGTTCGTCGCCGTCCCGCGGTTCGGCGAGGCGGCGCGACAGCTTGCCTTCGATGATCGCGGCAGTGGTCTGGCTGATCCCTTGCACGCGGGTCAGCAGCGCGCGCCGGATCAGCACGCCGCCCAGCGCGGCGCCGACCAGCACGGTGGCACCGCAGCCGAGCAGGCCCCAGACGAACAGGCGCTCCAGCTCGTCGAAGCGGTTCAGGTTACTGGCGATCAGCAGGCGGTAGCCGCCGTCCAGCGTGACCTGTGACAGTTCGATCCGGCGCGGCACCCCGTCGACGCGGATGGTGGCCGAGCTCACGCCGTCCCGGTCCGGCAGGCCTTCGGGCCAGGCCGGCAGGTTGCCGGCCAGCTTCACGCCGTTCGGCGCCACGAACAGGAAGATCTTGCGCACGCCGTCGTTGGTGCCGGCCACCTGGCTGTCGATGGCGGTGGTCAGCGCGAACGGCCCGCCGCGCTTGAACAGGTTGGCGAGGCGCTGGGAATCGGAGGCGATCAGTTCGGTGCGCACCTTCTGGATATTGGTATGCCAGGCGTACCACAGCGGGCCGGCGAACATCGCCAGCACCAGCAGGCTGACGAATGCGTAGCCGATGGCGATCGTGCGGGCGGAAAAGCCGGGAAGTCGCAAGCGTGTCCCCGCGGTCAAGGCTGGTCGGTCAGCATGTAGCCGGCGTTGCGCACGGTGCGCAGCAGCGGCTTGCCGAAGCCGGCGTCGATCTTCTGGCGCAGCTTGCTGATATGGACGTCGATCACGTTGGTCTGCGGGTCGAAGTGGTAGTCCCACACGTTTTCCAGCAGCATCGTGCGCGTGACCACCTGGTGCGCGTGGCGCATCAGGTAGGCCAGCAGCTTGAACTCGCGCGGCTGCAGGGCCACGGGCTTGCCGGCGCGGGTGACCTTGTGGGCCAGCATGTCCATGTGCAGGTCGCCCAGTGCGAGCGTCGTTTCCACCGGCTGGTGCTGGGCGCGGCGCAGCAGGGCATCGAGGCGGGCCAGCAGTTCGCCGAATGCGAACGGCTTGACCAGGTAATCGTCGCCGCCGCTTTTCAGGCCGTGGATGCGGTCGTCCACGCCATCGAGCGCCGACAGGATCAGGATCGGCACGCGGTTGCCGCCCTGGCGCAACGCCTCGACGATGGCCAGGCCGTCGATCCCGCCCGGCAGCATGCGATCCATCACGATCGCGTCATACGGCTCGCTGACGGCGTGGTACATGCCGTCGCGGCCGTTGTCGGCATGATCGACCGTGTGGCCCGCTTCCGTCAGGCCCTTCCTGACGAAGCGGGCAACGCGCTCGTTGTCTTCGACGAGCAGCAGTTTCATGGCGCCGCCAGGCCGGCATCGGCGGGCGCGGGGGCGTCGCCGGTGTGTTCGATCCATCCGCCGCCCAGCGCGCGGTACAGGCCCACCAGCGCGGCAAGCTGGTTCTGCCGGGCGGCGATCAGCGAGACACGCGCGTTGTACAGGTCGGTCTTCGCCGTCAGCACGCCGAGGTAATCGCCGGCGCCGCTGGAATACAGCAGTTCGGCCAGTTCCAGGCGGCGCTGCTGGGCCGCCACGTCGCCCTGGCGCGCGGCCAGTTCGGACTCGTAGGTGCCGCGCGCCGCCAGGCCATCGGCCACTTCGCGGAACGCCACCTGCACGGCCTGGCGGTATTGCGCCACGCCGATGTCGCGGGCGATGCGCGCGCTGTCGAGATTGGCCTGGCGCGCACCGCCGTCGAACAGCGGCAGCACCAGGCTGGGCGCGAACGACCACACGCCGGTGCCGGCCTCGAACAGATTGCCCAGCGCGGCGCTGGCGGTACCGGCGCTGGCGGTCAGCTGGATGTTCGGGAAGAACGCGGCGCGGGCCGCGCCGATGTTGGCGTATTGCGCACGCAGCAGCGCCTCGGCCTGCAGCACGTCCGGCCGGCGCAGCAGCAGCTCGGAAGGCAGGCCGGCGGGAATGTCGGCAAACTGCGTGGCCAGCAGCGGCTGCCGGTCGAGCGGCGTGTCCGGCGCGGTGTCCGGCGGCCGCGGCGCGCCGAGCAGCAGTACCAGGGCGTTCTCCGCCTGGGCGCGCAGCCGCTGCTGGGCCGCGTGGTTCGCCAGCGCCTGTTCGACAGTGGTGCGCGCCAGTGTTTCATCGAGCTCGGAAACCGTGCCCGTATCGAACTGCAGCTTGACGATGCGGTACGACTCGCGCGCCGCCGCCAGCGTTTCCTCGGTCACCGCCAGTTGCTCCTGGTAGGCCAGCATGGCGAGATACTGCTCGGCCACCTGGGCCACCAGCAGGATGTGCGCGGCCTGCCGGCCGTGGGCGCTGGCCAGGTACTGTTCGCGGGCCGCGTCCGTCAGGCTTTGCAGGCGGCCGAACAGGTCGACTTCCCAGGCTGCCGTGAGGCCGGCGAAGTTGCTGTGGACGGTGTTGCCCGTGGCGGTGCTCCTGCCGCGCGTGCCGGAAGCTTCCACGCCGGCCTGGGGCAGGGCGGCGCTGCGCTGCAGTTGCAGCGCGCTGCGTGCCTGGGACACGCGCAGCAGCGCGATGCGCAGGTCCTGGTTGTTGGCCAGCGCGATGCCGACCAGCTGGCGCAGGCGGGCATCGACGAGGAAATCCTGCCAGCCGGTGTCGGCCGCCGGGGTGGTGCCGGGTACGCCCGTGGCGGCATAGGCCGGGCCGCTCGGGTAGGCGGCCGGTGCCGCGGCGGCCGGCCGTTCGTAGGCCGGCTGCAGGGCGCAGCCGGAGGCCAGCGCGGCCATGGAGGCGATGGAGGAGAGGATGGCGAATCGTTTCATCGGTTGACCTCCTGGCCGGCGATGGCCGCCGCGGGCTTGTGCGTGCGCCGGCTTTCCCTGATCTTGCCGGCGATGAGAACGAAGAACAGCGGGATCATGAACGTGGCCAGGAAGGTGGCCGTCAGCATGCCGCCGATCACGCCGATACCCAGCGCGTTCTGGCTGGCGGCGCCGGCGCCGCTGGCAAGCGCCAGCGGCAGCACGCCGAGCACGAACGCCATCGACGTCATTAGGATCGGGCGCAGGCGCAGCTTGGCCGCTTCCATCGCCGCTTCCAGCACGCCCTTGCCTTCGAGCTGCAGCTCGCGGGCGAATTCCACGATCAGGATCGCGTTCTTGGCCGACAGGCCGATCGTCGTCAGCAGGCCGACCTGGAAGAACACGTCGTTTTCCAGGCCGAACAGCGTGGCCGCGGACAGCGCGCCCAGCACGCCGATCGGCACCACCATGATCACGGAGACCGGAATGGCCCAGCTTTCGTACAGCGCGGCCAGGCACAGGAACACGACCAGGATCGACAGCGCGTACAGCAGCGGCGCCTGGGCGCCGGCCTGCGATTCCTGCAGCGAGATGCCGCTCCATTCGTAGCCGATGCCGTCCGGCAGTTCCTTCACCAGGCGGTCCATAATCTTCATGGCTTCGCCGGTACTGTGGCCCGGCGCCGGCTGGCCGAGGATCTCGGCCGAGGCGATGCCGTTGTAGCGCTGCACGGCCGGCGCGCCCCATGCCCAGCGCGCGCTGGCGAAGGCGGAGAAGGGCACCATGGTGCCGGCCGCGTTGCGCACGTGCAGGTAGCGGATATCGTCCGGGTTCATGCGGAATTGGGCATCGGCCTGCACATACACGCGCTTGATCCGGTTGTCGGTATCGAAGAAGTTGTTGATGTAGCGCGCGCCCCAGGCGGTGGAGAAGGTCTGGTCCACATCGGCGAGGTTGACGCCCAGCGCGGCCGCCTTTTCGCGGTCGATGTCGATCTTGTAGGTAGCGTTGTCGGCCTGGCCGGTGAAGCGCACCCGCGCCAGCGCCGGCTCGTTCTTCGCCAGTTCGAGCAACTGGTCGCGCGCCTGCGCCAGCGCCGCATGGCCGGCGCCGCCGCGGTCCTGCAGCTGCAGCGAGAAGCCGGTGGCCGAGCCCAGGCCGCGGATCGGCGGCGGTTCCACCGGCGTCACCTGGGCGCCCTGGTAGCTGCCGTAGCGGGCCGCGATGCGGCTGCTCAGCGCGCCCACCGAGAGCTCGTCGCTGGTGCGTTCGTCCCACGGCTTCAGGCGCACGAACAGGCGGCCCTGGTTCTGGCCCCGGTTCGGCTGGCTGGCGCCGTTCGTCATGAAGGTGGAATCGACCATCGCCTTCTCGTCGTTGAGCAGGTACTGGTTGATTTCCTCCAGCACCTTGCCCGTGCTTTCCAGCGTGCTGCCGGCCGGTGTCTGCACCTGCACGAACATGTAGCCCTGGTCCTCGCGCGGCAGGAAGCCGCCGGGCAGGCGCAGGAACAGCAGCGCGACCACGCCGATCAGCACCACGTACAGCGCCATCCAGACGCCGCGCCGCCGCACGATGGCGGCCACGCCGCCCAGGTAGCGGTCGCGGCTGGCGTCGAAGCTGCGGTTGAACCAGCCGAAGAAGCCGCGCTTTTCATAGTGATCCGGGTCCGGCCGTTTCAGCATCGTCGCGCACAGCGCCGGCGTCAGCGTCAGGGCGATGAAGACCGACAGCAGCATCGATGCGACCACGGTCAGCGAGAACTCGCGGTAGATCGCGCCCACCGTGCCACTGGAGAATGCCACCGGCACGAAGACGGCCGAGATCACCAGGGCCACGCCGACCAGCGCGCTGGTGATCTGGCTCATTGCCTTCTCCGTGGCTTCATACGGCTCCAGGCCTTCCTCGTGCATCACGCGCTCGACGTTTTCCACCACCACGATGGCATCGTCGACCAGCAGGCCGATGGCCAGCACCAGGCCGAACATCGACAGCGTGTTGACGGTAAACCCCAGCGCCGACATGATGCCGAAAGTACCGAGCAGCACCACCGGCACGGTGATCGACGGGATCAGCGTGGCGCGGAAGTTCTGCAGGAACAGGTACATGACGAGGAACACCAGTGCGATGCCCTCGAACAGGGTGACCACCACTTCGTGGATCGACACCTCGATGAACGGCGTCACGTCGTTCGGGTAGACCACCACCAGGCCGGGCGGGAAGAAGGCCTTCAGTTCGTCGAGACGGGCACGCACCGCGTCGGCGGTGGTCAGCGCGTTGGCATTGGGCGCCAGCTGGATACCCACGCCGGAGGCGGACTTGCCGCTGTAGCGCACGTCGACATTGTAGTTTTCCGGGCCCAGGGCCACGCGCGCCACGTCGCCGATGCGCACGCTGGAACCGTCGGGCTGCACCTTCAGCAGGATGCGGCGGAATTCCTCGGGCGTGCGCAGCAGGCTGGCCTGGTTGATCGTCGCCGACAGCGTCTGCCCCGCCACGGCCGGCGAACCGCCCAGCTGGCCGCCGGAGATCTGCACGTTCTGGGCCTGGATCGCGCGGTTGACGTCGAGCGGGGTCAGGGCGTAGCTCGTCAGCTTGACGGGGTCGAGCCAGATGCGCATCGCGTACTGGGTGCCGAACACGTTCAGGCTGCCCACGCCGGGAATGCGCGACAGCGGGTCCTGGATGTTCGACGCCACGTAGTTGGCGATGTCGAACTTGGTCATGCTGTCGTCTTCGGAAACAAAGGCCGCCACCATCAGGAAATCGCTGGTCGACTTCGTCACCCGCAGGCCCGACTGCTGCACTTCGGTCGGCAGGCGCGGCTCGGCCGAGCGCAGCTTGTTCTGCACCTGCACCTGGGCGATATCGGGATCGGTACCCGGCGCGAAGGTCAGCGTGGTGGTCGACTGGCCGGTATCGTCGGTGGTCGAGGTCATGTACAGCAGGTTGTCGATCGCCGTCATCTGCTGCTCGATCACCTGCACCACGGTATTGGCCATGGTCTCGGCCGAGGCGCCGGGGAAGGTGGCCTGGATCTGCACGGACGGCGGCGAGACGGGCGGATACTGCTCGACCGGCATCTTGAACAGCGCGATGCCGCCGACCAGCATGATCAGCAGCGAGATGACGATCGCGAAGATGGGCCGCTGGATGAAGAATTTAGCCATGCGCGGTCATCCTCAGCGGGCCGCGGCGGGCGCGGTGGCGGCGGGCGCCGCGGCCAGCCTGGCCGGGGCCACGGCACGCGGCGTGACGACGATGCCCGGCCGCAGTTTCTGCACACCGCTGACGACCAGGCGTTCGCCATCCTTCAGCCCATGTTCGACCAGCCAGTGGCCGTCGACCAGCGCGCCGGCCTGCACGGTGCGCACTTCGGTCCTGTTGCCGGCGCCGACCAGCATCACGGTGGCCTCGCCCTGCGGATTGCGCGTCACGGCGGTGGCCGGCACGCGCACCACGCCTTGCCGCACGCCCTGTTCGACGCTGGCGCGCACGAACATGCCGGGCAACAGCAGCCTGTCCGGGTTCGGGAAGCGCGCGCGCAGCGTGACCGATCCGGTATCCCGGTCGACGGTCACGCCGCTGATCTCGAGCGTGCCGGCGTGCGCGTAGGTGCTGCCGTCCTCCAGTTTCAGGCGCACCCGGGCCTTGCCGGCGCCTTCCAGCTTCAGGCTGCCGCTGGCGATGTCGCGCCGCAGCGCCAGGCTTTCCGCGCTCGACTGCTGCAGGTCGACGTACATCGGGTCGAGCTGCTGGATCGTCGTCAGCAGCGTGGCCGAACCGGCCTGCACGTACGCGCCCTGCGTCACCTGCGATACGCTGCTGCGCCCGCCGATCGGCGCAGTGACGCTGGTATAGCCCAGGTTGATGCGGGCCGTGGTCACGGCCGCTTCCGCCGCGGCCACGTCGGCCGCGGCCTGCAATTGCGCCGCCTCGGCGTTGTCGTAGGCCTGCTTGCTGACGGCGTTGCCGCCGATCAGGACCTTGTAACGCTCCAGCTGCGAGCTGCTGCTGACCAGGTTCGCCTTCGCCCGCTGCAGCGTGGCCTGGGCGCTGGCCAGCGCCGCGCGGTACGGGGCCGGATCGATCAGGTACAGCGGGTCGCCCTTGCGCACGTCCGCCCCCTCGACGAAGCGGCGGTCCTGCACGATGCCGTCGACGCGCGCGCGCACTTCGGCCAGCAGGAACGGTGCCGTACGGCCGGGCAGTTCGAGCGCGAGCGGCACGGCGGTTCGCTCGACGGTCAGGGCGGATACGACGGGGGCGGCGGCTTCGGCTTTCGGTGCCTGGTCGGCGCCGCAGCCGGCCAGGGCCAGCGCGGCCCCCAGCACGGTGCATGCGGTGCGCGCGGCAGCCGGGCCCGCGCGGCGCGGGCGGAAAGGAAATAGCATGGATGATCCAGGTGACAAGGGTTAACGATGGAATCCTCGAACCTCGCACTATGCCGCTTGCCGGCTAAAGGCGGAATGGCCGAATCATTAATTATCGTTAATCTGAGCGCCCGGCGTCGCCACTGGCGCTGGTGCTGGTGCTGGTGCTGGTGCTGGGGCTTTGATGGGATTGCCGCTCCGACGGCATCCTGCGCCGGCTGTCGTCCTGGCCCAGCACGCGGGCAATGACCTCATCGGGCAGGGCCTCCCGGCGCAGCATCTTTTCGGCCCGGTCGGCCAGGCGTTGCCCGTTCAGCGCGATGGCCGCCTGCACCACCGCCGCGCGCACCACGTCGTGCCGCCGGCCGGAGGTATCGTAGAAGCCGGGGCCTTTCGGCGCCTCGGGCAGAGGGCCAACCTCCGGGGACGGGTCGGCCGGCCGCGCCGTCATCGACGCCCGCGTGGCGCCCATCGACAGCACGCGCCCGATCAGCTCGTCTGGGGCATGGGCCGACCGCAGGAACTCCATCGCCGCCTCGGTACCGCGCAGCTTCAGCAGGACCAGCGCGACATCGATGGTGCGCGCCGTTGCCGTGTCCTGGCGTGAATCTCTCATTTGCTGGCCTCCCGCCTGGTGTGCATGCGCGTCCAGGCACCCTGGCAGAGTAAAACGCCTGGCCCGGCAATGCAACGCAATTTATTGCCCGGCGCGGCCGGGCCGTACGGCATGGCCCCCGCCGCCTGTTGTGAAATCGTCACATCCGCACGATTCTTTCTACCCGGGCCAGCAGCAACCGGCAGGGCTCGCCCGGGTCTTTCCAGGCGCTTTCCGGGCGCCCGGCCGTGGCCGGAACGGCACCGTTACGGCAGGGGTTTTCACTCTTGCGGACGCGGAAAGACGGCAATCGGGGGGCTGGTTCAGCCCGCCCATGCGGCGCTGGCATGCGGTTCCTCTGCAACAGTTGATTGATACCCGTTTCGGTATCGAAAACCGCAAAGATTTGATTGGATAGTGAATTTCCATCTTACTAAGATGGATTCGCAGCACCATGAAAACGTTGCCCGAGCAACGCGCAGATAACAAGTAAAACACAGGAGACGCAGCATGAATCACACCGGAACCGGCGCGGTCCGCCCATCCCGTAACTTGAAAATGAAAATGTCGGTCGCCGTGCTGATGGGCGCCGGCCTGGTCAGCAGCGCTTCGGTGTGGGCGCAAGCGGCCGCCGAAAACACCGCACCCGCTGACACGCCAACCGTGGTCGTCACGGGCGTCAAGGCATCGCTGATCAAGAGCCTGGCAATCAAGCGCACCAGCGACCAGGTGGTGGAATCGGTCGTTGCCGAAGACATCGGCAAGCTGCCCGACAACAATGTCGTCGAAGCGCTGCAGCGCGTGACGGGGATCCAGGTCACCAACCGCGCCGGCGGCGAAGTCGGCACCTTGTCCATCCGTGGCCTGCCCGACGTCCAGACAACCTGGAACGGCCGCAGTATCTTTACCGCGTCCGGCACGCAGGTCGCGCTGCAGGACATTCCTTCGACCCTGGTTCGCCAGATCGACGTCTACAAGACGCGCGACGCCAGCCAGCTGGAAACCGGCATTGCAGGCCAGGTCGACGTCAAGTCGCTGCGGCCATTCGATTTCAAGGGTCCGAAAGTGTCGCTTTCGGGGCGTGCAACCTATCTGGACCCCGCGGAAGAGACGAACCCGCAGCTCAGCGCCATGTTGAGCAACCGCTGGCAAACGGGCTTCGGCGAAGTCGGTGCCCTGGTCAATTTTTCGCAAACCAGGACAAAATACCGCAACGAAAGCGTGACCCCGGGTGCCATGGTGCCGTTCACCAGCCCCAATGCCGCCGAAGTGCCCGCGGGTTACACGCCCTTGCAGCGCATTACCGACACCAGTATCTGGACGCCTGGTACCCTCACCGGCCTGCCAACGGCAGCGGGTTCGACGCTCGATTTCAACGGCAAGGCTCATCCATATTACCTGTCGCGCGACGCCATTTTCCAGTCCGACCTGCAGGGAGAGCGCAAGCGTCCTTCCGCCAATATCGCCTTGCAGTGGAAACCGAACAGCAGTTCGGTCTATACCTTCGAATCGATGTACAACGGTTATCGTGACAAGGCCTTCAACCAGTTGCTGTTCAGCTTTGTCGACTGGTGGGGGGATCTCGGCAGCAACCCCGCCGGGTCGATCACGACGTTCCCGGGAACGAACATCATCAAGAGCCGTACCGTCGGCAACGTTTTTGGCTTCAACAGCGGCGACTACACCACGTCGGCAACCGATTCCCGCATCTATGCCCTGAACGGCAAGTGGGACATTGGCGACAGGCTGAAGCTGGAGGGCGACCTGTCGTACCAAAGCAGCACCTTCCACTCGGAATTCACGGCCACCCGGATCGAGCGCACTGCACCGTCCATCACCGTCGACTTCAATGACGGCGGCGACAATACGGCGTTCCGTTTCAATAACAATGCCGACCTGACCGACCCGACCAAGTGGAATGTCGCGCAGTTCTACGATACCGCCAACCGCAACAAGGGCAGTGCCGCAACGGCCAACCTGACGGGCGTCTACGATGCCGACTGGGGCGCGCTGCAGACGCTCCAGTTCGGCCTGCGCTTCGACGACCGCAAGGCATCGGAGGCCAACCGGACGCAATCGGCCTTCCTGGGCCGCAACCTTGCCACGCTGGATCCGGCGTATTACTCGACCAACTCGGACTTCGGCACGGACATCTCGGACGTTCCGCGCACGTGGCTGGAGCCGAATGCCTATTACATCCGGGACAATATCGACGAGTGGCGCAAGCTCTATAACGCGGCCGACAGCAATTTCCAGACGACGGACCTGCTGCGCCTGCAGAAGACGTTCAAGGTCAATGAAAAGACGGCCAACCTCTTCCTGATGGCGAACACCCAGAACGACCTGTTCGGCCGCCGCCTGCGCGGCAACTTCGGCGTGCGTTACGTCAAGGTCGATACCGACATGACGTTCTACAAGGTCGACGCCACCACCAAGGCGGTCACGGCGACCAGTGCCAGCAAGTCGGCCAGCAAGCTCCTGCCCAGCATGACCCTGATCTATGACCCGGTCCAGGACGTGGTGGTGCGCATGAACTACGGTGAAACCCTGCGCCGCCCAGGCTTCGGTGCCTTGAATCCTGTCCTGCAACTCGCCGACGACGTGTCGAAAGTGGGTTATGGTTCAGGCAGCGGCGGCAATCCCGACCTGGAACCAACGCGCTCCAAGAACCTCGATCTGACGGCCGAATGGTATTTCCAGAAAGACAGCGCGCTCTACGGCACGCTGTTCAAGCGCAAGATCAACGGTCTGGTGGTGGACTTGCGCCGCAAGGTGCACGTCGATCCGGCGGACGACCCGTTCCGCAACTCGACCTCGGGCGGCGACCATACGAACGGTTACGACTACGTCATCAACTCGCCGGTCAACGCCTCTGACGGCACGATCAAGGGCGCCGAACTGGGCTTGATCTATTTCCCGAAAGGGCTGCCGAGCCTGCTGGACGGTCTGGGCATCCAGGCCAGCTATACACGACTCAGCTCGTCGCAGAATGTGCCGACCGCAAATGAAGCCGGCGACATCGTCTCCCAGCTCGAGACACCGTTCTTCGGCGTGTCCGACAAGTCCTATAACGCCACCCTGGCTTACGAAAAGGGCCCGGTCAGCGCGCGCTTGTCCCATGTCTGGCGCTCCGGCTTCCTGTCCAGTAACGAAGCGGCCCTGTTTGCCAATCCGATCGGTATCTGGCGTCATCCGGAAAAGAGCCTGGACATGCAGATCTCCTACAAAATCAACGACAACATGTCGGTCGATATCAGCGGGGTCAACCTGACCAACGAAATGCAGCAGCAGTACTACCACTTCGGCAATGCGGGTAACGCGCAGGTCAGCAATTTCGGTACCCTCCAGATCGGACGTTCGGTCTCGTTCGGTTTGCGCTGGAAGATGTAAGCCCCGGCGAACAAGAAGACTCCGCCAGCGAAAATGGGCGTTGCCGGGTTATACCCGCAACGCCCATTTTTTTGGGTTCAGTTCAGTGGCGCTGTTCGCGTTAGCTCGACATTGCATAGCGTTGTGGAACTTTTCCCATATGCTGTTGTCGGGGCGTCGGGCCCTACCCCTAATTTTTCGCCACGGCAACGCGTAGCCAATCCCTGGGCATTGTCAGCACGGCGGCATCGAGTACCCGTCGCCAACCCGTGTAGTTGGCCAGGTAGCGGCTGGCGACGCCGTTGAATCGCCGCAGCCATGTCTTGAAGCGGCTATGCCATCCGTTCACATTCTGGATATGAATTGCGCCGCGCGCGCGGATGCCGGCCTTGACGTTCACGCTTTCGTGCGTAATGCCGGCCTGCCGTGCGAACGCGTGGTAAGCCATGGCGGCATCGCTGATTAGGAGTACGTCCGGTAGCAGCACCGGTTGCAGGTGCCGCGCCAGCTGGCTTGCGCTGACCGGGCCGCGGCCGGTCACGAAATCACAGGTTTGCCGGTTGCGGTCGCG